>DETG01000072.1 GCA_002361535.1 Prevotella sp. UBA3294 | reverse complement strand
GCTTCACATAGAAGTCACCCTCGGGGATATTGTCGATAAGCTGTTCGATAATATGCAGACTCTGATACATCTCGGTGATGTGACAGGTATAACGGTCCATAGTGTCAGAGCCTGTCATGGTCACCTGCTCCCACTCTACTTTGTCATACATATCATACGGATGATTCTTACGCACATCGTTCTTCCAGCCAGAAGCACGACCGGCAGGACCTGTCACTGCATACGAGATGCAGTCTTCCATACCCATCGGACCCACTTTCTCGAAACGGTTATGCGTGATGATATTGTCACCGAACACATCCACATACTCCTGAATCATCGGTTTCAGATACTTCACCAGATCCTTCACGTTCTTCACGAAGTTGGGATCGATGTCATCCTGCAAGCCACCTATTCTATAATAGTTCTGAATCAGGCGGCCACCAGTGGTCTCCTCCATGCAATTGAGCACATGCTCACGGTCACGCATGGAATAGAGGAATGCCGTTAGGGCTCCCATGTCCTGAGCACAGCAACCCACATACAACAGGTGCGAGTCTATACGCTGCAACTCATCCATAATGGTGCGGATGTACTTGATACGATCGGTCAGTTCAACACCCATACCCTCTTCAATAACACCCACCAGTGCATGACGGTGCATCATGGCACTCAGATAGTTAAGACGATCAGTTAAAGCAAGTGTCTGCGGGTAGGTCATCGTTTCACACATCTTTTCGATACCGCGGTGGATATATCCCAGATGAGGATAAACACGCTTCACAGTCTCACCATCAAGAACGGTCTGCAAACGGAGCACACCGTGTGTTGAAGGATGCTGCGGACCGATGTTAATCACATAGTCATCAGGACCGAACAATTTGTTTTGTTTCGACTGTAAAACACCATCCTTGTCGAGGTAATATTCCAATCCATAATCGGGTTCCACATCATCGTCAAGGGTATAGTCATCATTGAACTTCCAGTCTTTACGGAAAGGATAGCCCTTGAAATCTGAACGAAGGAACAGGCGGCGCATGTCGGGATGTCCTAAGAAAACAATCCCGAAGAAATCATAGACTTCACGCTCTAACAGATCAGCCACACGCCAGATATGAGATACGGTGGGAATATAAGGAATCATCTGGCCATCGGTCTCACCTGTGCCGTTTGATGACATGCCATCACCGCAAACTTGGCATTTGGCCAGCATCTTCACCGAGCACCGCTCGTGTGTTTCAGTATTTTCTAAGATATAGATACAGCCAAGGCCCTGTTCAGCACCGAAATCCTCACCGACAATGGTGACAAGGTAATCAAAATGCTTACTATCTTTTAAGTTCTGCATCTCAGCAGCGAACTTGTCAAAATCAAATGATAAGAACTCTAATTTCATGCCTGGCCCTCCTGAGATTTACCGGTTTCCTTCAATGCTTCAATTCTTGAATTCTTCAATTCTTCCACAACCTCCTTGGGCACATCCGTCACCACAATGGGCTTTTCACGACGATGATCTCCCAATTTATTACGGAACGTCAGCTCCTCGTTAGAAACACCGAGTTCACGCTCTTCCTTGTTCTGTTTATGGTTAGCGCCACCGAAGAACTTCTCGATCTTCACTTTACGCTGCAACTGCATCATACCATACATGATGGCCTCAGGACGGGGTGGACAGCCAGGGATGAACACATCCACAGGAACAATCTCCTCGATGCCTTTCACGACATGGTAGCTTGATTTGAAAGGACCGCCACTGATGGCACAACCACCCACAGCAATCACATACTTCGGCTCGGCCATCTCGTCATACAGACGTTTCAATGCAGGTGCCATCTTATGAGTAATCGTACCGGCACACATAATCAGGTCGGCCTGACGGGGAGAGTTACGTGTTACCTCGAAACCGAAACGGGCAAAGTCGTAACGAGAACAGCCACAGGCCATGAACTCAATGCCACAGCATGAGGTGGCGAACGTCAGCGACCAAAGTGAATTGGCACGCCCCCAGTTGATCAGTTTGTCCAAAGAGCCGGTGATCACGTTTACACCACCCTCATGGAGTTCGTCAACGATCTTCTGCAACGACTCATTGTCATTCCACTCTTCGTAGGGAATACTTTTGATCTTTGGCTTCATTTCCATTCCAACGCTCCTTTCCGCCAAGCGTATGCCAGGCCAAACACCAGTACTAACAAAAAGAATCCGATGCTGGCGATTGCCATGACACCGAACTCCTTAACAACCACTGCCCACGGATACAGAAACACCGTTTCTACATCAAACATGAGGAATAGGATGGCAAACAGGTAGAAGCCCACACTGACAGGCAACCAGGAAGTACCACGGGTGGGGATACCGCACTCGTAGGGCTCGCCTTTCACCTTGTTATATGAGCGTGGACCTATCAGCTTAGCAATCACGTAAGCTGCCACCACTAATGTAATGGCCGTTAAGATAACGGTAATAAACAAAGTAAAATACATATATGTGTAATTGTTTGATTTGAATGCTCAGCAAAAGCACCTTGTTTTAAAACGGTGCAAAGTTAACAATTATTTTGCAAATAAAAATAATAAATATGGGAAATTATTGTGCAGATCAGCATTTTTTCTGTATTTTTGCAAAACCAATTCATGAAATTAATTTTTCTGCGATATAAATATGAAAGCAAAATTCCTGATGATGGTTGTCTCAATGTTCTGTTGCTCAGCCTCGGAGATCAGCGCACGCACGCCCTCCAACATTTTCAAGAAAGCCGAGAAGGCTATTGTAGATGGCATCAATTATTCGCTCGATGCCAAGAACAACAAAGCCAAGGTACTGGCCGGGAAGAATCTGTACACAGGTGACTTGGTGATTCCCGAGAAGTTTACCGAAGACAGTGTCACCTATTATGTGGAAGAAATCGATGGGGGAGCCTTTAAGGACAGCCCTACCCTCACCTCTGTTGTCATTCCCTCTACGGTAACAAAGATAGGCTCTAATGCCTTCGAAAACTGCACGGGTCTCCAAGCCATCAATGTCCCTGAGAGCATCACAGAACTGTCGAGCGGTCTCTTTGCCGGCTGTTCGGCTCTGAAGAACGTTGAACTGCACAACGGCATCGTGAGCATCGGCCATGGCGCTTTCAAGAAATGTACGGCCTTGGAGACGATCACCCTCCCCAGGAGTGTCACCTCCATCGCTTATAACGTGTTTCAGGGATGCACCAGTCTGAAAGAAGTGAACCTCCCACAGGCATTAGAGAAGATCGGTTACTCTGCATTCCAAGACTGTTCTGCCTTAGAAGAGATCGATATTCCGAATGGTGTGAAAGCCATCGGGTGGGTAGCGTTCAAGAACTGCACCTCCCTGAAGAAGTTCTCGTTCACCACGAGCATGGATAATATCGCCAACAGCATCTTCGAGGGATGTACCAGTCTGCAAGAGGTGAATATCCCCACCTCCATCAAGAGCATTGCCCACGACGCCTTCAAGGAATGCACCTCCCTCGATTCCATCTTTATCCCAAACTCAGTGAAGGATTTAGGTTCCAGTGTCTTTGAGGATTGCTCGAACCTGAAGCACGTAAATATCCCCAACGGCATCAAGGAAATCCCCTCCTCTTGTTTTAAGAACTGCGGTAGTCTTGCCAAGATCACCATCCCGACATCGGTGAAGGAGATCGACAGCCAGGCATTCCACGGTTGCTCCTCCTTAGAGCGCATCGATATTCCAAGCAGTGTGAAGGAGATGGGCGGCGATGTGTTTGAAAACTGTACAGGGTTGATGACGGTGGTCATGCGCAGCGGCACTCCAGCAAAGATCAAGAAAGACACGTTCCCCAAGTCGTTTATCAAGGAAGGTTCTCTGTATGTTCCCAATATCACTCCCTATCGTGCCGACCTCAAGAGTCCATGGGCACAGTTCCGCGACATCAAAGTGATTGTAGCAGGAATGTAAGGGAAGTGAAGAGTGAAGAATGAAGAGTGAAGAATGAAGAGTGAAGAATAAAGAGTGAAGAGTGAAGAATGAAGAATGAAGAATGAAGAGTGAAGAATTTGCTTCTGCTATGGTCTTTGCGCCAATTACCTTGCGCCAATCATCTGTGCGGTAGCAAATTCTTCACTCTTCACTCTTCACTCTTCACTTGTCACTTAAAGATCCCGCTCAATGATCTCCAAGCACATGCGACTGTTATGGTACGGGCACTTCCAGAAACCAGCATGGTCGTCAACGGTATTCAGGGTTCCGTCGGGATGACGGCTCCAAAACCACTCTCCATTCTCGTAGTCGATCAGGTTGTCCTTGATATACTGCCAGCAGCTCAGGGCTTTTTGCAAGGCATCCTCATCACCGAAATACTGATAGATGTTGATCCATCCCACCACATTCTCGGCCTGAACCCACCAGTGCAGGTCATCATCCACATGCCCCGAATCGAGGTTTGCCTCATGAATCATCGAGCCATCGGGGCGCAGTCCTTTCTCAGAAGCTTTGGCCACCATCTGCACGATAGGCTCTACCTTTTCTAACACCTCTTTGTCACCTAAGACAAGGGCCGCCTCGTGCATCAGCCACGAGCACTCGATGTCATGACCATAACTCTCGAGTCTTCCTGCCTGACGTGTCCAGTCCATGTCGAAGAAAAGGTCAAGGTGATGAGTCTCCGGATTCAAAATGCGATCTGTGAAGATGTCGATGAGGTTGCGCAAAGAAGCTTCGAGCTTCGGGAGTGAGGAGTCTTTTCGAGGAGTGTGGAGTGAGGAGTGAGGAGTGAGATTAGTACTATGTGCTTGATCTTGGGTCATTTCTCCCTCCACGCTCCACGCTCCACTCTCCACACATTCACGCATCGCCCGATACAAGTTCGTGTAAGGTTCGATAATGTGCAGATGTGTGTTCTGTGACTTGGGGTAGTTGGCATCCAGTTCCGAGAGTCGCATGTCGGCAATCTCTCCCCACTCACGGGTGCAAGCCTCAATATATCCGTTATACTGTTTGTCGAGCGAGTGTTCTTCAATACACTCGTAGAGTTTCAAGGCATATTGTAGCGCCTCCTCATCCCCTGTGGCACGGTAGTACTCACTGAGACCGTAGATCATAAAACCGATGGCATAGAACTGTTTCTTCGTATCTTTCGGTCTTCCTAAATAATCTACCGACCAATAGGTACCTCCAAACTCCTCATCGTAGAAATGTTCCAAGATATAGTCCTTCATCCGCGTTGCAGCCATCAAATATTCCGGTTTCTTCAGTACACGGTAGGCAGCAGAGAACGTCCAGAGGATACGGGCAGAGAGTATTCCACCCTTGTCAGCATCTTTCACCAGACGACCGTCGCCAGTCATCTGACCATAGAAGCCACGGTGCTCCCTGTCCTGCATTTTGTCAAGCCAGAAACGCAGAATGTTGTTTTCCAACACATCCTGCATTTCAGCTTTCAGGTTTTTAATAGTTTCGTTCATTATTTTTTAATAGGATACAGATAAGTCAGTAGGATAATGATCAGGGCGATGACAGCTGGGAAAAGTGAGAAGAGGCTCCACACCATATTAAGCACCGAGTCGGTGATAGATGCAGGATCCACACTGGTGTTACCCATCTCATCCGTAATCATACTGGCTCCGGCTAAGCCTAAGAAAAGGGCTACCAAAGAGCCGGAGATGGCTGTACCGAATTTCTGTGCCATAGTTCCCGAAGAGAAGATCAGTCCTGTCGAGGAAGTACCGTTCTTCTCGGTGGCATAATCGGCCACATCGGCATACATTGACCACAGCAGCGGAGAATAGAGTCCGATGCCAATAGAGGTGAGGATCACTAAAGCCACCATGACCCAAATATAGGCAGGATCCATCGGAACGAAGAAGAAACCAACGGAGAACACCAGACAGATGATCGCAGCCACTTGGAAAGCCTTGCGCTTGGACCCCACCCATTGTGTGAATTTAGGCGATACGCCACCGAAGATCATACAGGTGAGCTCACCGAATGTCATGAACACCGTATAGTTAATGATAAGACCACTCACAGTGACATCACCCTTCAGACAGTACTCGAACAGATAGCCGGCCACGGCATAACGGAAGCCGTTGAAGAAATTCGTACAGATACCGATCAGCGTGAGATAGATCCACGGCTTGTTACGGAAGAGATCGGCAAAGGGCCTGAACGAGAATTTCTCGGCACGTACCGGTTTCAGGCGTTCTTTAGTGAGCAGACCGCATGCCAATGTACCAGCAGCAGCAATAACTCCGAAGAAGGCTCCTAATACAGCGTACTGGTGCTGCGGTGTACCTCCCACGAATTTCTGCAGGTAGGGAAACGACAACAGGGTGATAAAGCCCATGGCGTATGCTCCCACCATACGATACGACGAGAACTGGTTCTTCTCGTTGTCATCATCGGTCATCACACCAAGGAGAGAACCATAGGGAACGTTTACCGCCGTGTACATCGCCATCATCAGCAGATAGAGCGAATAGGCCCAAACGCGCTTACCCACTGGTCCGAAGTCGGGAGTGTAGAGCAGCAGGGCAAAGATTAGTCCGAAGGGAATAGCCCCGAAGATGAGCCAGGGGCGATAGGTTCCCCATTTCGACTGGGTGCGGTCGGCCAAAGATCCCATCAGCGGGTCGGTCACCACGTCAAACATACGGGCAATCAGCATCAGCGTTGCCGCATCCGCAAATGTCAGTCCAAAGACGTTGGTGAAAAAAAGAGGGAAGGCAATGGACATGATTTTCCACGTGATACCTCCGGCTGCCGCATCACCAAGTGCATAGCCTATTTTTTCTTTGATTGTAGCCATTTTTTATTCCTTTTTCATGATTCATTTCATCGTTATTTCATTATATCGGCATTTCGTTATTTCGATATATCGTTATAACGTCATTTCGACAAATCTTTATTCTGAAAGCCCCCGGTTCTTAGCAATGAGTTTCTTGATCGTCTCCACACTGGCAGCGGTCATCAGTCCGTCTTCGGGGGTATTCATACAATAGTCAATGAGCTTGTCGATAGTCGAGGTAGCCACATGCATCCTTGTATCAGCCGATGCATAGTAGATAAATACCTTCCCGTCTTCATCAGCAATCCATCCATTGGCAAAAGCCACATTCATCACATCACCCAAATATTCGTCACCCTCGGGTACGAGGAAGAAACCGCCTGGCTGTGCTATCACCTTTGTGGGATCTTCCAAGGAGGTCATATACATATATAACACATAGCGCAACCCGTCGGCAGTGGCACGAACGCCATGAGCCAGGTGCAGCCATCCCTTCTGGGTCTTGATGGGGTGCGGTCCTTCCCCATTCTTCACCTCTGTGATGGTGTGGTAATGACGGGCATTGATAATGACCTCCTCTTTCACCTCAGCGTGTGTGATGTCATCAACCAAGGCCCATCCGATGCCGCCTCCCGATCCTGTATCGATGAAACCATCTTGCGGACGGGTGTAGAAAGCATACTTGCCATCAACGAACTCAGGATGCAGTACCACGTTACGCTGCTGACTCTTCGTCTTCAGGTCGGGCAGACGCTCCCAGGTCTTCAGGTCCTTGGTACGAGCAATCCCCGCTGTTGCCGTTGCTGCACTCAGGTTACCTGGCTGTGAGTCATCATGGCGCTCAGCGCAGAATACGCCGTATATCCAGCCATCCTCGTGCTTTGTAATACGCATATCATAGATATTGGTGGCAGGAACCACATCGTCGGGCATGGTGATCGGTTCCTCCCAGAATCGGAAGTTATCTACACCATTAGGACTCTCTGCCACTGCGAAGAAGCTCTTGCGGTCGGCTCCCTCTACACGAACAACCAGTACATACTTATCATTCAATTTGATAGCACCAGAGTTTAGCGTGGCATTCATCATGATGCGCTGCATCAGATAAGGGTTATCCTGCTCATTGAAGTCATAACGCCACTCCAAAGGAGTATGCTCTGCTGTCAGGATGGGGTTCTTCCACTTTTCATAAATACCGTTGCCCCAGGCTATGGGCTCGTTCTTGCGTGTCAATAACTCCTCGTGATGCTGTTGGAGTGCTGCCACTTTTTCCTTGAAATTCATATTATTCTTTTTTTCGTTATTTCGTTATTTCGATATATCGTTATTTCAATATATCATTCACAAAAAGCATCTTCTCCGAAGCATAGAAGTCACGGAAATCAGAGCAATCAGGTTTCACAGGCGATGGGCCGAACCACTCTTCCTTGTAGTTTCGCCATGTCAGCAGATAACTGATAGGGAGATCCTGCACGGCGGGCAGCAGTGTGGATGTCCACCAGTCGGGCTGTGTCATGTTCTTCATACCTGTCTCTGTCAGTGCCGGGATCAAGTGATGTTCTTTAGCCACTTCGCAGAGCACCGTCAGGTTCTGCTTGGTACGACTGATGAAGGCCTCTTTCTCTTCTGGTTTCCACTGGTAGCCGTCCAGTCCGATCATATTCACGCGATCATCGCCTGGATAGCGGTCGAGCAACCGTTCTGCCGTCAGGTTGTCCTGACAACCTGGAGAATACGACCATACGAGGTTGTCGTAGCCATCAGCTTTCAGCTTGTCCTGCAGCATATTCCACAGTGCTTTGTACTCTTCTACTGTACAGAGTTTCTCACCCCACCAGAACCAAGAGCCGGAATTCTCGTGCCAAGGACGGAAGATAACGGGAATCTTCTGTCCGTTATCGTCTTTCAAGGTAGCGAGGAAATCAGAAACACGTTGCATCCAACCCTGGAATTTCTCGTGGAACTCCCCGCCAGGCAGTATTTTCTTCACTACAGCCGAGTCGCTGACATCCCAAGCTGTTCCTTCAGGGAACTTCTGTCCAGCCCAGCCACCGCCTTCGATCGTTGTGACGGGGTTGCGCGGATGCCAGCTCAGGGTGATAATTCCACCGCGACGGTAGTGGTTCTGGATCTCCTCAGTCATACGTGTAAAGGGCACGCTATCCAAATTCTTGGCATCCCCCATCTCTATGCCTCCGAGATCGAAGCCCATGATGGCAGGATAGTCACCACACACATTTTTTACATCACTGGAGTCCTTGTCATACTCCCATGTCAGTCCGTACATCGGATCATCCTGATGACCGTACATAATACCCCTCTGCCTGAGTGAGTCCAGGCGTTCCATCAACTGCTGAGCCCCTGTCTTCTCGGGAGCTTGTTTAGCTGTCGTGCATGCAACAAGTGATGCCGCTGCCATTACTGTCATTACAAGTTTCTTCATATTCTTCAATTTTTCAATATTTCATCCTTTCAACTCTTCCAACAGCCATTCTTCCCACTCATCCCACTGTTCCTGATACCAGAAGTGCCATGTTTGTTGATAGGGGGAAATAGTTTTGGGACCCGTCACGATGTTATAGGTTTCCCATGCTGTCGTCGGGGGCACCACATCATCATTGTATCCGAAGGAGAACCAACCGTTCTGTTTGTCGGTGATCAGACGGGCGAAGTTGATCCCGTCATAATACCTACTCACCTCTATCTTATTTTTCATCTCTCCTCTCTCATCTTTCATCTTTCCACTTTCATCCCTGCTGTCTCCACTGTAGAAATAATGTGGCCATCCGCAGGCAACGCCTTTCAGTGAATTGGTGTGGTCACAAAGGGCGGCATGCACGGGAGCATAGAAAGTGATACGCTTGTCAAGTCCTGCCGTTGCCAAGGTAAGGAAACCGCCTTGACTCGAGCCAGTCACCCCCATCTCCCGTCCGTTCCACGGTGTATATTCCTCGATATAGTCGAGGGCTCGGATGCATCCCAGAACCACCCGTTTATAATAATGCTTGTCACGATCGTCCATATTGAACTCCCAGTATCCCATCAGTGCCCCGTTAAACACATCGTCATAGACTTTCTGCTCCATCGTCACGGGTATGCCATGGATTCCAATCTCTAAAGTGATGGCACCCTGCGAGGCGGTATAGACATCACCGCCGTATGGTCGCACACCTGCACCGGGCACACGCAGTAGCGCAGGGTACTTTCCCTCCTTCACAGGGACGCACAGGATTCCGTATGTACGATAATTAGATTGTATATTCTGGAACGACACCTCATACACATTCACATCTTTTGTACACCGTTCGGGCAACAGACGTTTGGTAGGATTGAGGTCGGTTTTTCGTGCTTCGTCAATAGCATTCTTCCAGAAGGATGAGAAATCCTTTGGCATCACGGTGGATGGCTGCAGTTTCTCGGGAGAGAATGCAGCGGTACAGGCCTGCTGGTAGTCTTTTCCTCCCACATGGGCCACGACCTTCAGTCGATAGAATCCTGGTGTCTTCATGGTTCCCGTCCACGTCATCGTACCATCCTTGAGGACAACGCCCGTCTTTTTCACTTCGGGATACATCTCTGGTCCGGCTTCGAAATCCACTTGAACATTATCGACCAAAGTACTTGAGCGTAACACATTTACCACGAACTTACACTTTTCACCCACCCGATATGTCCAGTCTTTGTGATCGGGAGTGACGGTAACCACGATATTGTTCCCTCTGATCTGTGCACGCAGGGGCAACATGGCCATCAGGGCCAACAGTAATACAAGCGTTTTCTTCATCATTTAGGTTATAATAGTTATTCTATCCATTCAAATTCGCTACAAAATTAACAATTATTTTGCAAAAGAGACAATACTATTTTATCTATTATCAACACTTTACCCGAAATAACCGTTAATAATCTTTAAACTATCAACAAGAAAAGGGACTGCCCGCAGGCAGTCCCCAATGATTCAGATGTTTGAGTTAATTTTGTGACTATTATTTTACCACATACTTCTTACCATTGCGGATTACGATTCCCTTGTAATTAGCGGAAACCTTCTGACCAGCCACGTTGTATGCAGGAGCACTCTCTGTCTTCTCTGCTACAGCGGAATTGATACCGGTGGTGAACTTGATCAGCTCTACATTCTTGATGGTGAAGCCTAAGCCCTGGAAACGGAGACCGCTCGACTGGAGTTCAGCAAGAGCCTCGGCAAGTATTGGAGCCTCGAAATAGGTGTCGCCATCCTTCTTCTGACTCTGGAGTTCTGTAAAGTCAGACCAGTCAGAAACATGCTTATAGATAGGATTATAATCAGAACCCTTATCGATAAAGTTCACACGGATGATATCACCAACAGCAGCATCAGCAAACTTATCAGCCTCGATGACGATGGTGGAACCCCAGCTGTTGAAGACTTCCTCGCCCGACCAGATGACTACAGCACCATCCTCAGAAGGAGCAAGTTCCTTCGACAGGTACATAGCAGTGATGACCATCTTGGTTTCCACGGCAGTCTTTTCTTTTGTACTCCAGTCCTCTATGGTAGGATCAGGGAAGTTGAAGTTCTGGAATGCCATCTGACTGATGTTCTCCCAACCTGTCAGGTCAACATAGTAGGTCTTCGGTGTCTCAGAAGCAGTGATCATCAAAGAATTCTGCACACCACTCTCCGGTGTACCCTGCAACACGAGCTGTACGTCACCTGTCGTAGAAGCAACCTCAATAACCAGAGAATTGAAGCCAGCAGGATTCAGCTCACCGAACCACTTGCTGTGCCAACCAGCACCACCAGCAGCGAGGACGAAAGCATCGTCGGCTGCTACATAACTGGCGAAATCCTTGTAGTTGATCACCTGAGTGCTCGGACCTTCACCCTTGGCCTCCTCATATTCAGCAATCGTTCCGGCATAAACGCCCAATACGGTAGCAGAACCGGCGCCCTTGGCCTGAAGCCACACCTGAGCAACAATAGCCTTATCGGCATCGTTGGAGATGTCAACACCTACGGCAATAGATCCAGCAGAACAAGAGGCACTGATGGCTTTCTTGCTATCTTCGGTGACCT
Organism: Prevotella sp. UBA3294; assembly: GCA_002361535.1. GTDB lineage: Bacteria > Bacteroidota > Bacteroidia > Bacteroidales > Bacteroidaceae > Prevotella. Next base: position 11,032 of record DETG01000072.1, on the reverse strand, counting down.
GCACCTCTTCTCCAACAATCACACCATGCTCCAGACAGAAGTTCAGATCGGCAGTTACGTCGGCCAACTCCACCCATACACACTCGTAGTTTGAGAAGTCGGGAGTGCTACCCAGCCAAAAACCAGCACCACTCCATGCGGTACTAAAGTTAATGGTTCCGTTATCAATGGTAACGGCATCGCTCCAGGGATTCCAAGACCCCTCTAACTGGGTCTTTGCATTCATACTCACTGCCAAGAAAGCAGCTGCAATCAGCGTAAATAATTTTTTCATAAGCTTTTTGTTTTTAAATAATAAATATGTTTGTTAGCTAAACTGATGCAAAGTTACATTATTTATTTTATACAGCCATATTTTTTTTGTAAAAAAATGACATATCATCTCTCATCTCTCATCTTTCATCTTTCATCTCTCATCTCTCATCTTTCCCACCATCTCCTTAATCACTGCAATCGTGGAGAGATCGGTGGAGAACACAGAGTTGAGCCCTTGCGCCTCCTGAGCAGGATCACCCGTATAGTCATCGCCCACCTGCCACTGATCATGAGTGGGAACGGCCTCACCGCCCCATCCCCAGAAATTACATCCGGCAAAATGCCCTCCGCTCAGCGCATTGTCGGCCACCAAGGAAAACACATAGCGGTAGTAATCATCACGTACCGTGGTAGTACTCTCCTGTGAGAACGAAAAGCCATCGCGTGGGAACCCAAACTCCTCCATCACCACAGGCTTGTTCAGTCGATCAGCCACCACGAGGTGCTCATCAATATACTTCTTGGTATTCTCACAGCTACGCTTCAAGTCTTTCCGCAAGGTTCGCTGATGCGCCCAGCTCCAGTTATAAGGCCACAGGTGGATATTCATATAGTCGATATTCCGGTCGGCACAGATCTGCTCATACAAGCTCATATCATTCTCACAGCCCCAAGACCCCTCACTGCCGATAGAGATCAGGTGATTTTTATCCAATGAACGGATCAAAGCTGATGCCTCGGCCAACCATTGAGCAAACGGCTGCTTAGCCTCCTCACTGAACGCACGCGGCTCATTACCGATCTGCCATGACATGATGGCGGGATCATCGGCATATTTCTTTCCGGTATATCGGTTGGTACGGGTGATCACATCCCTCACGTAATTGTAAAACAGCTCATGAGCTTTTTGGTTTGAGGCATACTGGCTCATGGCTTTCATGAAAACAGAATAGCCAGCCTCATCGGGGCGCGGTTGTCTGCCGGCACCGGCATGCTCCAAATAGAAGCCATACCCCCCACTCCATTCCCAGGAGTTGTTCAGATAGAGCACGGCCACCATCTTACGTTTCCCCATCTCCATCAACAGGAAGTCGAGACCGGCAAAGATGGTATCGTTATAGACACCTGGGGCAATCTGTAAGGTAGGCTCCACTTTGGTCTTTACTCCCCGTTCGCCATCGCTGCCTACGAGGACACGCAGGTTATCAATGCCCATCGCCTTGAGATGATCAAGCTCACGAACCAGTCGTTCACGGTTACCACCCTGTCCCTCACTTCCGAGGATAGCGCCATACCAGAAATTGGTTCCGACATAGTAGTAGGGTTTACCCTCACGCAGGAAATGCCCGTCCTTTACCTGTACAAAAGGACTGGCCTCGTTTTTGGCAAAGACCGTCATCGTCATGGTCACCATGAGTATCAGTATCGTTAATTTTTTCATCGGTTGAAGCTTTATAACATCTTTTGGGTGCAAAATTAATCATATTCCGCGAAAAACAATGATACTTTTTTGTCGGATGCTAATACTTTGTTATTTATTGTGATTTATCTATTATGAATTATGAATCATGAACTGTAAACAAAAGTACTTCTCCCCTCTTTTTCTTTAGCACAAAGAAAACCCTTTCATCACTCTTTTCTTTGGCTCAAAAAAACTTCTTCTTCACTCTTTTCTTTGGCGCAAAGAAAAGAGACAAAAGAAACATCCACCCCAACCCGTCCTTCCCCTATATGGGAAGGCTCAACCGCTCCTACTCGTCGCTCTTTCATTAAGGTAAGCTTGCCCCATCAAAGGGGCGGCTTGGTTTTTTGTCGGCTTACGCAATGTACGTTGATCATTGAACTATGAACTATGAATTATGAACTATGAACTATAAACTAAGGTAAGCTCGCCCCATCAAAGGGGCGGCTTGTATTATTTTTCGGCTGGCGCACTGTCCTTTGATCTTTGAACTTTATGATTACCTCTGTGGTCGTACAGACTCATCCATGCGATTCGTGCAATCCGTGTTCCGTTCATCATCAGCCGCACAGGCTGATTATATTTCTGCGATTTCCGTGATATCTGTGTGACCCAACCTCAGCCGTACAGGCTGAAAATATTTCTGCCATTTCTGCGGGACCCTTAAACCAGCCGTACAGGCTGAAACCGCATTCCGTGATATCTATGACCTTACTATTATCCCTTTGGGATTCTCCGCTAACTCTGTTTACTCTGCGTGAGATAAAATGGTCAATTCAAGCAACCCTTCCATAGGACTTTTCGCAATGGTTCCCATTACGAATCCCTCTTCCGTTGCCACTTCACGGAGGATATCCTGATAATGGTAGGCTATGCTGCCAATGGCACCTATAGGTAAGTCGCGACGTTCATAACGTATGACATTCTTTCTGAAGAAGTTACGGAAGTTCTGCTTCACCAGATCCCGTAAGGGCTCCACATCTAAATGCTGTCCTATATACAATGAGGTAGAGGCCAGAAAACGGTTGGCCATGGGTTCTCGGTACACCTTATTTATAATAGTGGGATAAGTAAGACCGGTTGAATGTAGGAAATCGTCCTTCATCCATGATGGCAATGCCCCTTTGAATAGTGCGTTCATGAACATTTTACCCAGCACGGCACCACTACCCTCATCACCAAGGATATACCCCAACGGTGGAATGTTCGACACAATAACATGTCCGTCGTACAGACAGGAATTTGAGCCTGTACCTAAGATACAGGCAATACCTTCCTTGTCGTGACACACCGCCCGGGCCGCACCTAACAGGTCACTCTCCACTTCAATGGTTTCGGCCTGTGGGAATAGTTCGCGCAGCACCTTCTCCACCACCTTTTTTTTCTCTGGGATACAGCCGGCGCCAAAAAATAAAATTTTGAGAGGAGAGAGGAGAGAGGAGAGAGGAGAGAGATTACTACTATCATTCTGAACCCCACAATGATTCACATCTTGAGAGTATTCTCTCTCCTCTCTCCTCTCTTCTCTCTCCTCTATTACTGTCTCCTCGAGAAGTTGCTTTGCAACTTCTCTTATTTCCTCCTCAGACTGATGCACAGGATTGATGCCTTTTGTTTCCATCCGACACACGATGTTGCCGTTCTCCATCCATGCCCAGTCGGTCTTCGTACTCCCAGAGTCTGCTATCAGTATCATAGATCTTCTTTTGATGTTCAATTGATAAATTATTAAAAATAACAGTGCAAATATACATATAATGCGGGAAAAATACGTATTTTTGCAAGCAAAACGAAGAAAAAGATGATAAAATTCCACAAAATAGCAGGTGGACTGCTGCTGATAGGATGCCTTTTCATGTATGCCATGCCCACCCATGCAGTACTGAAGGAGAAAGATATCAACGCCACCCTAACTATCCTCCGACAGGAGTTGATGGACAAGCATGACGAGCTGGAGAAACGCAACAAGATCTCCGAGGTCAGGAACGAGCAGATCATGAAGCAGTTCCGGGAGACCTACCAACGGAGTAACCAGAACTCGCTGATGTTGTATTCCCAACGTCCTGAGTATGTGTTCGACCTCACCTATGCATGTCACGAGGCGACGAACCAGTTCCACGAGTTCACCCGTCGTTCGATGCCCCTGCGTAAGTTCATTGAGAAAAACGATGCCGAGATTGCCCGCTACGACAGTCTGATCGGCAGTTTAGAGAAAATGATGCGTTACTCACAGTTGGATGAGCGGGCTCGCATCGACTGCAATGTGTGTCTGACCATGGCGACGAATATTCGGAATTCGATGAAAGGTAACCGACAGGACATCGCCGACTACGAGCGCCTGTTTAAGTCAACCGAGCAACGGTTGAAGAACCTGAACGACTATGCGAACAAACGCTACAATGAGATCCAGAGCAGTATCTTCAAGAACGGGGGCGAGAGTTATTTCAAGATCCTGTCATCGTTCGAACAGAACCTGCTGGCCACCGCCGAGACGGTGAGCGACAAGTACAGGCCCGAGAAGAACATCCGCTCCCAGTGGAACAGTAAGATCATCCTCGATCTGTTCCTCGGGATCTTCCTCTTCGCCATCGTATCGGTAATCCTCAACTTAGTGGTGATCCGCATGCTGCTGCCCAAACGTTTCCAGAACGATGCTTTCTTAAAGAAGCGCACCTGTATCATCTTCGCCACCACGACGATCACCTTCGCCGTCATTATCGGACTGCTCCGAACCTTCTCCGAGCAGAACTTCCTGATCATGGCCAGTAATCTGTTGGTGGAATATGCTTGGTTGTTAGGCGTGATCCTCATCTCCCTGCTGCTCCGTGTGGAGGGCGATCAGATCAAGAGCGCATTCCGCATTTATGCTCCGCTCATCTTCATGGGCTTCATCGTCATATCATTCCGTATCGTACTGGTACCGAACGACCTGGTGAACCTGATTTTCCCCCCAGTCCTCCTACTCTGCACCCTTTGGCAGTGGAGCGTGATACGCCGCCACGGGAAGAAGATCCCACGCAGCGATATGTTCTACACCTATTTCTCACTGGTCATCTTCTTAGTGAGCACCGTCAGCGCATGGCTGGGCTACACCTTGCTCAGTGTACAGCTGCTTATCTGGTGGATTATGCAGCTTGCCTGTATTCTCACTATCACCTGTTTCACCGTATGGATGAGGAACTACAGCCAGCGTCACAAGATCGACAGTCAGCCTATCACCAAGACATGGTTCTTCCGCCTTGTCTATGAGGTACTGCTTCCTATCCTATCCCTGCTGTCCATTCCCCTCAGCATCTATATGGCCGCCGATGTGTTTAACCTGAGCGACCTCACCTGGCAGGTATTCACGAAGCCGTTTGTCAATGCCAAGAACCTGCGTGTCAGTCTGTTCAGCATTATTCAGGTACTGGAACTCTATTTCTTCTTCAAATACCTGAACAAGATTTGTCTGGAGCTGCTGCATATCCACTTCCGCAGGAAGAACCTCAATAACATCGGTTCCCGCGAGGTGATGGGAAAGAATGTCACACAAGTCGTCGTATGGGGTGCCTGGCTCCTCATCAGTCTGACAATCCTCCATGTGGGCGGCACTTGGTTAGGCTATATCGCCACGGGTCTCTCCACAGGTATAGGTTTCGCCTCGAAAGACATACTGGAGAACCTGTACTATGGCATCAACCTGATGGCAGGACGTATCAAGGTGGGTGACTGGATTGAATGTGACGGAGTAAAAGGTAAGGTGGCAAGTATCAGCTATACGAGTACAATGCTGGAAGCCATCGACGGATCGGTCATCGCCTTCACGAACTCCCAGCTGTTCACGAAGAACTATAAGAACCTGACGAAGAACCACGGTTATGTGCTCTCACTGATTCCTTTCGGCGTGGCTTACGGAACAAAGATGAAAGAGGTAACGGCCATGATCGAGGAGGCTGTGATGACCATGCATCATCCCTATCTCGACCCTGACAAACAAGTAAAAGTGGTGTTCACGGAATTTGGCGACAGCAGCATCAACTTCAAACTGCTCTGCTGGGTGGATGCCATCAAGCAGATCTACGCTGTCTCCGATGTCATGAAATGCATCTATGATACACTGAACGCGAACAATATCGAGATTCCCTTCCCGCAGCGCGATGTGCACCTAAAGGATGCCCTAATGGGCAGAAATTGAACAAGTTCTACTCAGACCGCTCGTCTCAGTTTTTATCCAACTGCTCATATACCGAGTGGTTGCTCTTGAACTCGGGCACGATGGTCTTCATCTCCTTCACGGTGTTCATCACGTCGTATTGGAAACTGTGAGCGATCAGGTCGTTGATGTTGTGCTTCACTTCCTCGAAATCATATTCGCGCACCTGGGCAATCTTGATCTTTTCGTTGAACGTTGGCTTGGTCACCTCCTTATCGTTCAACACCTCCTCATAGAGTTTCTCACCGTCGCGCAGTCCTGTATAGACAATCTTGACGTTCTGCGCACCGCTCAACTTGATCATCCGTTGCGCCAAATCGGCAATCTTCACGGGAGCCCCCATGTCAAAGACGAAGATCTCGCCTCCCTTGCCCATCGTACCTGCCTCTAACACCAGTTTACAGGCCTCAGGGATAAGCATGAAATAACGGAAGATATTCGGATGGGTTACTGTTACCGGACCGCCATTCTTGATCTGTTCCCTGAACAACGGGATCACCGATCCATTCGATCCTAACACATTGCCGAACCGGGTGGTCACAAACTGTGTCACTCCCTGAACCTTACCTTCCTTGATTGCCCGGTCTAAACTTTGTACATAAATCTCACAGATACGCTTGGAACAGCCCATCACGTTAGTGGGGTTCACAGCCTTGTCGGTAGAGACCATCACAAATTTCTTTACATCATATTTCACGGAGAGGTCAGCAATCACCTTCGTGCCATTGATATTGTTCTGCACAGCCTCACAGGGGTTGTCCTCCATCATCGGCACATGTTTATAGGCTGCGGCATGGAACACATAATCAGGTCTGAACATCTTAAAGATGGCCTCCATTCGTGTCTTGTTACAGATGGTAGTGACAATCACCTCCGCCTTCACATGGGGATAATCCTTTGCCATCATCAAGCGGATGTCATGCTGCGGTGTCTCTGCCTGATCGATCAAGACCATCTTGTCTGGGTCGAACTTAGCAATCTGACGTACCATCTCGCTACCGATGCTTCCTGCCGATCCTGTGATTAGCACGCGCTTGCCTTTCAACAGGTTCTCCACGGCATCCAGATCCACCTGTATCTCATCACGGGGCAACAGATCCTCGATCTCTACCTCACGAAGTTGGGCCGACGTGACATCACTTTTCCCGTCCCATTGCACAGCCGGGTTCATCGTAAATATTTTCACTCCCGCCTCCATCAGACGGTCAACCATCACGGGATTATGAATAAAACGCTCTTGTTTCAGGGGCGACACCAACAGTGTCTTCACCCCATTCAGTCGCATGATAGCAGGCAGTTTGGCATCGTTCTTATACACCTTGACACCCATCAATATCTTTCCTGCCATATCACTGCCATCACTCACAAAGCCCTTCAGACTGAAACGCTGAGGGGTATCGTTGATGATTGAACGGGCCAGGCCCATTCCGCCGTTCTTCACGCCATAGATGAAAACGGGCTTGGACAACTCGTCACGTTTCCCGAAATCATAAACCCACTTCAGAATCATACGGACACCGCACATCACCACCGTGGAAAGAATGAACATCAGCACCAGTTCCTTGAACCGCAAGTTCACTAAGAAAGAATCGGAAGAAATCAAGAGACGACACATCAGGATACCCACGGCACCAATGAGATTAGCCACGATAATCCTGTGAAGATCAGCAAATGAGGTGTAACGCATCACCCCCTGATAGGTTTTCATGATACGGAATCCAACCAGGAAGAATATCAGATAAAAACACAAGGTACCTATCAAAGGCCAGAATATCTGGGTAGTCTGGAAAACGCCATGATCAAGTGCGTAACTGATCACACCAGATACAACCACAACCAGACAGTCAAAAAGGAGAACACCCCAATAAGGCACAGCCCTCTTGGTGAAATACCAGTTAGCTAATCTATCTATTATTCTCATAAAGTCTAATCTTTGAACGATTCTTTTCTCATTCGAGCGCACAAAAGTACAAAAAAAACCAATATCATCCAAATGATTATTGCAAAAACGTTTGTATTTGTTTCAAAATGAGCCTTCGGTATCATCATGGTGTTACCATTATAATAAAAAAAGATATGACCTTTGCAGAGTAATAAAAATCTAAAAAACAAATATGACGTATCTAACACTATTCATTACGGATTTTGCAAAGGCACTCCATAATGATCTATTGGAGAATAAAGGCCTACTCTCAAGAATCGCAAAGAGTGGCCATGTAGGCAAACGGGTGTTTCAAGCCACATCCTACCAGGAGATGAGGTTTAGCACATGGTTCTATACCCTGATGTGCATTGCCTTGCCAATGACGCAGCATGATTTCTTAAAGCTTTGGATGAAACTCGGCGAGTACATCTTTCTGGTGGCAGAAGAACATGGTGACGAGCTGATAGAGGAGCACCGTAGGAAGAAGAAAGGCAGTAAGGAATCACCAAAAGCAGAGAAGCGATGAATAAGGAAGCCGCTAAGTTGATCTTCTTGGAGATGAGCCATGCAGGGGTCACGGCCGACATGGAGAAGATGCTGAACCGTCTGGAGAAACGTCGCATCACCCCTGAGAAAGAGCTGCCGAAAATGGAGTTCCTCTTCACCCTGTTCCAGAAGCCCTGTTTCCCCCGTGGGGAACTGGTGGCAATCTCTGGAAAGGCAAAGAGCGGCAAGACCTTCGTCAGTAGTATCCTGATGGCACTGTGCTTCCGCGACGAGGTGCTCTCAGTGAAACGTAACTGTCCGGGAATGCTCCGTGTTCTGTGGTACGATACGGAGCAGAGCGAGGAATCCACTCAGGACATCCTCCGCCACAGAATTATTCCCATGACAGGGATGGACGAACAGTCTTTCCCCATGAAACTGTTCGATATCTTCAATGTAAGGGCTGATATGTACAACGACCGTCTGCCGATGTTGGAGGTGGCCGTCAACCACTATCACCCCGACTTGGTGATCCTGGACGGCATCCGCGACCTGATTACAGACATCAACGACGGTGTGGTGGCACAGGACTGCCTCGAACGGCTCATGCATCTGGCATCCGCCAACCGCTGTTGTATCGTCTGCGTACTCCACCAGAACAAGTCTGCCGAAGACAAGAACCTTCGGGGCTGGATAGGAACAGAGCTGAAGAACAAGGGCTTCGAGGTGTATGAGTGCTTCAAGTCATCCGAACGGATCTTCTCATGGACACAGACCGACACCCGGAAATACGACATCCTGGACAAACTGCAGTTTGCCGTGAACGATGAAGGTATCCCCTACCTGTGTACCCATGAACAGCTCACCGAGGCTCTCTACAATGCACAGAAGAATCAGTACGAAGAGCAGAATGCGAAAGATACAAGGACGGGGAAACTGCCCCGACTGAATCCGAAGTATGTATTGGGCAGGGAAGACGGGAAACCCGTCTTCGACCTGAAACGATTGTTCAACGACTGTATGGAAGCCGACCGTACCTATACGGAAAACGAACTGGGAAAGAGAGTCTGCGAGATGACTAACATTATGACGAATGGTTTATGCAACCACCTGCTACAAAAAGCTGTTAGTCAAAAGGTTATCATAGAACAAAGTGACAAGGATGGTAAAAGGAGCTACAAACGTCCCATCATGCAGGCCACACTGGAGTTTCCAAAGGATCCTCAACCCGACTTCCATGGTGAAGGCTTCAAGCCCCCATACGAAACTCCCCCCTTGGGGGGGGAGTAGTATGAGGGGGCTGTATGAAGCGACCTTCACCGAGGAAAACACCCCACCCCTCGCTTCGCTTCACCCCTCCCCTTAAATGGGAGGGGAGCGCCATGCGGACTCCATACAACATCACGCAGCAACTCCCCACCACCTAATGGGAGAGAGCTATCGGTCTCCATACAACATCGCGCAGCAGCTCCACACCACCTAATGGGAGAGAGCTATCGGACTCCATACAACATCGCGCAGCAGCTCCCCACCCCTCTTAGGGGCGGGGTTCCCGAAGGGGGGGGCGGGGTAAGAAAATCTTTAAAACCCAAAATAACATGAAACTGTATTTTAAGTCTTTATCAGATCAACTGATCAACCAGCCGCAAGACGGCAAAACTTTAGTAGAACGCTATGCCAGCAACCAGTCGGACTTCTGCCAGGCAGTGGTCACCGCCGGCTATCTCTCCCAACAGCAGATGGAACACGCTGCCAAGCAATACCATTTAGGGAAGTCATCCAACGGAGGCGTAATCTTCTGGGAGATTGATGAGGAACAGAGAATCCGAGACGGTAAGGTGATGACCTACCTCACCAACTGTCACCGGAACAAGGAGAAGGCACCCACTTGGGTAAGTTTCCTGCTGAAGAAACAAAATGCCATTCCCCATGTCTTCGATGCGAAACAATGCCTGTTCGGACAGCACCTCCTGCCGAAAGAGAACGCATCCGTCATCGCCGTCGTAGAAGCAGAGAAGACTGCCGTGATCTGCTCCGAACTGTTCCCCGACTACTGCTGGATGGCCACCGGCGGACAGTCGATGCTCAATGTGGCCAAGATCTACCCCTTGAGGGAACACCGGGTAGTGCTGTTCCCCGATACCGATGAGACCGGCCAGACCTACAACCAATGGAAAGATGTAACTCTGGCAGCACAGGATCAGTTCCACTACCCCATCCGGGTGAGCAGAGTCCTCGAAGACCATGCCACAGCCGATCAGAAACATCGGAAGATCGACATTGTTGATTTTCTCTTTGAAGGTTTTGCTTCATAACTACTATGTTTTCACTTCAAAAGTACTATAAAAACCTGATAAAAACACTATCATTATGAGCACAATCAAATGCTATGGCAAATCCGAACTTGCCATGATGTATTTCCCCGATGCTGAGACCAAGAAAGGGGCCTTGAACAATCTCAACAGCTGGATCCGCCGCAACCGCAACCTCTGCGAATCGCTCCAGCAATGCGGCATGCCGCTCAAATCAAAGTTCTTCACTCCCAAGGAAGTCTCCCTCATCTTCCATTATCTGGGAGAACCGTAGGATTAATAGTCACACAGAAATCACGGAAATCACAGATTTCTATCAGCCTACACGGCTGTAACTTTTCTGTATTTTCCGCATTCTATGTTAAATTCCTAATAAATTTCTCCTTTTAACTATATATTTA
>DETG01000100.1 GCA_002361535.1 Prevotella sp. UBA3294 | reverse complement strand
GTGGCGATCTCTATAGCCTCCACTTCCAGAATCAAGTCTTTCACCTCCGTTCCGTATGCACCAATATTCTGTACCGCAGAGGCACCCACATCACCTGGTATCAGGGAAAGGTTCTCTGCACCATAGAGATGATTATACACGGCACAGGAGACGACATCGTCCCATACCACCCCACTTCCACAGAACATCTGGGAACCGACGACAGAGATACCCTTGATGGCAGAATGCACCACAATTCCGTCAAAATCCTTCGTCAATAGCAGATTGCTTCCTCCACCTATTATAATATATGGCAGTGCCGTCTCACGCAGTATCTTTGCCACCTGCTGAGCTTCTTCCACAGAAGCAAACTCTAAGAACCTGCGGCAATGAGCCTCTATGCCAAAGGTATTATGCAGCCATAAACTATAATTGCCTAAATCCTTCATTATGTCGTCATTTTCTCCAGTTTCCACTTCCCGCCCTCATGCTTGAAGGTCAGTTCCAGCTCCAAACCGTTGGCAATACCACGCAGTACAAAGATCTTCCGTCCAGTATCCTTCTGCGAATCACCATACACGATATTGAAAATCATCCCAGAGGGCAGCTCTGGGGCAAAAGCCTCCCAGGTGTCAGGTGTGATAACCCCTTCCATCTGACTGAAGTCATCGTCAGGGTCAGGTCCCACGAACTTCACGCTCTCCATCAGATGCTTCTGTTGGAAATCCGGATCTGAGGCAAAATGCTCATAAAACTCCAGAAAAGAGGCATTATGTGACTCACTCATCGGTTCATGAATCACCTCCTGAAGCATCCATAACCCATTGATGCGGTCAAAAACATATTGCTTCACCGTCTTTGCCTTCAAATAGATTTTCTCAACAACAGCATGGTTGATATCTGTCGCCTCCTTCGCATGCTCCATGTCCTTCTCGCTATCAAACAAAAGGGTATAAGAGTCCTGCTTCATGAAGAAATACTCCATCTGCCATTGTCCGTTCTTGGCATAGCTGATTTCATCGCCTCGCTGAATTTTCAGAGGGAATTTAATACGAGCGTACTGCAACTTACGATTGGCAGCGAAATTAAAGATAAAATCGTCAAAAAGCTCATCAGCTGCCTTAGGCAAAGCTGCTTGTTCTGAAGCCACTTCCTCTTCCAGGGTCGAGGCTGTCGTATCTGCCTTTTGTATCGAGTCAGCAGTAATTTCCTCCTCAACACCAGCGCTTTTCTGTCCCTGACAGGCGGTAAGCAGCAATACTGCCACGCAAACGACAAACAAAAAATGTTTCATCTTGAACTTCGCACTTATTATATTAACTCTCAAATTTGATGCAAAGGTACAAAATAATTGAGAATTGACAATTGATAATTGATAAATATTTTGTATCTTTGCACGCAAAATTTATTTTAACGCAAGATTATGATACTTGATAAGATAGACGAACTGCTCAAAGAAGTGCAGGAGATGAGCGCTAAAAACGCTGACGAGGTAGAACAGCTCCGACTGAAATACCTCAGTAAGAAAGGTGAGATTACGGCGTTGATGAATGATTTCCGCAATGTGGCTGCCGACCAAAAGAAAACCGTTGGTATGAAGATCAACGAGTTGAAAACACTTGCCACTGAGCGCATCAATCAGTTGCGTGAGGATTGTCAGACGCAGGAGAGCGAGGGTGATGCTGTAGATTTAACACGCACCCCTTATCCTATTAAGTTAGGTACGCGTCATCCTCTGACTATTGTCACCAATGAGATCATCGATATCTTCTCACGTATGGGATTTGTCCTTGCCGACGGTCCTGAGGTGGAGGACGACCTCCATGTATTCACCAAGATGAACTTTGCCGCCGACCACCCTGCCCGTGATATGCAGGACACCTTCTTTGTCAGCCAGCATCCTAATGATGTAACAAAAAATATCCTGTTGCGCTCACATACCTCCAGTGTTCAGGCTCGTGTGATGGAGCATATGCACACTGAGGACGGCAAACTGACTGCTCCTATTCGTGTCATCTGCCCTGGACGTGTCTATCGAAACGAGGCTATCACAGCTCGTGCTCACTGTTTCTTCCATCAGGTAGAAGGACTGTATATCGACAAGAATGTCAGCTTCACCGACTTGAAACAAGTATTGCTGTCCTTTGCCCGTGAGATGTTCGGAGCCGACACAAAGATTCGTCTGCGTCCCAGTTATTTCCCCTTCACGGAGCCCAGTGCTGAGATGGACATTTCCTGCTTCATCTGTGGCGGTGAGGGTTGTGGATTCTGCAAACACACCGGATGGGTGGAGATTCTTGGTTGTGGCATGGTTGACCCCAATGTTCTCGAACAGTGTGGCATCGACTCCAAGGTTTACAGTGGTTATGCCTTCGGTATGGGTGTTGAGCGTATCACCAATCTGAAATACCAGGTCAGCGACCTCCGTATGTTCTCTGAGAATGATGTCCGCTTCTTGAAGGAGTTTGAGGCAGCTAATTAATAAGGTACGCAAAGACCCTTTATAAACGAACTTGGCTTCGAGCACCGTTAGTTTTCGGTTGCTCGAAGTCTTTTTTTCTCAGCAAAAGGATAAATCTGAAAAAAATGTGTATCTTTGTAGGCTGTATGGAGAAAATAAAATATCTTATACGTAAATGGTCAGAACTGAGTTTGATGTTCCGCATCTTTATAGGCTTGACCATTGGTGCCGTACTGGGACTTACCTTACCAGGATGGACGGGAATTGG
>DETG01000090.1 GCA_002361535.1 Prevotella sp. UBA3294 | reverse complement strand
TGTATGTCCTTCCGGAGAATGTTCTTTGGAAGGACTTTTTTTTGTTTTGGTTGCTTGTATTAGATATGTTTTGTGGATGTTCATAGATTATTCAGCCTAAAACGATGTCATTAGTAGCAAAGTAATGCAATTTAATGATTAACAAGTAAGTTCAGTTTTTCTTTGTTTTGATGATAATACTGGGTTACTTGAAAGATTTAGATGGAAAAACTTTGTAGATTGCAAAAAAAAGTGTTACTTTGCAGTCAGATTAGTTTCATTAAATAATTATTATTGATTATGAAGAAGTTTTTTGTATCCATGGTAGCATTGCTGACTTCAATGTCGAGTTTTGCGCAATTCAGCAGTGGTGGTTTTAATCTTGATGAAGAAAGTATTTACTGGGGTGTCCGTTTCGGTCTTACGGGTGCAACCCTTACAGGTGACCTTGATATGGGCATGAAGACAGGTATGACCTTGGCAGGTGTTGTAGGTCTGCGTGCATCAGACAGCACACCAGTATTCTTGGAGAGTGGTCTTTATTACACCGAGCGTGGTGGTAAGGATGGTAAGGCTCGTGTTGGTTACAACAACTTAGAGATTCCTATCATTGTGAAGTATGGTATTAAGGCCACCGATGAAATTGCTTTGTTGCCCTTTATCGGTCCGTATTTCTCTTACGCTTTCAGTGGTAAGACAAAGATAGAAGAGGGTGGCGCTACCGTCTCCGTCGGAACATTTGATGAGAAGAAATGGACGGGTTTGAAGCGTGCTAACATGGGCTTCAAGATTGGTTGTGGTGCTGAGTATAACAAACTCTACTTAGAGGTAGGTTATCAGCTTGGCATAACGAATCTGAGCAAGGATGAAGATCTCTCAGGCCATAGCAATGCCCTGTTTGTGAATTTCGGTGTGAATTTCTAATAGCCGAATCCTTACAGACCGTATCAGATACAGTCTTCTTTTCCTGAGCACGGGATCAGATAAGATTGAATCTGATACGGTCTTTCTTTTCCTTCAGACAATAACCGGGCGGAAGATGCGTTTATATAGTATGCATTGGACAGACCAGATCCGCAGGGTAAAGATTTTACTTGTGGTGGTTGCCGTGTTGATCGCGGTGGCCAGTTTGGTTGTGTCGCATTTTCTTGTTCGCGATTTAGCCGTAGAAGAGCGGAACAAGATGGAGGTATGGGCAGAGGCCATGCGCACTCTGAATCAGCCCAATGAAGATGTTGACCTTAGTTTGGTATTGAAAGTGATTGAGGGAAACAACACCATTCCTGTCGTAGTTCTTGATAGAGAAGATCATGTACAGACCTTCCGCAATGTAAAGTTGAAAGGAGAGAACTATGCCGACAGCGTTGACATGGCGCTTCGCATGGCTCATCGGATGCGTCATGCCGGTCGTACCATCCGAATTGCGTTGGATGAGAGTAATGACTACATAGATGTCTGTTATGATGACTCCGTGATGATCAAGCGGCTGAATCTCTACCCTTACGTTCAGTTAGGAGTTGTGATGATCTTTGTCGTTGTGGCCATCTTTGCTTTGCTCACCTCGAAGAAGGCAGAACAGAACAAAGTATGGGTGGGGTTATCGAAAGAGACCGCTCATCAGTTGGGTACCCCGATCAGCAGTCTGATGGCCTGGACAGAGATCCTCAAAGAGAATTATCCCGATGATGAACTCTTGCCAGAGATGGATAAGGATGTGAAACGCCTGCAGTTGATCGCCGAGCGTTTCTCCAAGATCGGTTCTTTGCCCGAGCCAGTTCCTTCAAGTTTGATTGAGGTGATGACCCATGTCATTGATTACATGGATCGTCGCACGTCGCGGAAAGTAAAGATGGAGAAGGTTTTCCCTCCGCAGGATATCATTGTCAAGATCAATGCTTCCCTTTTCGAATGGGTTATTGAGAACCTTTGTAAAAATGCCGTTGATGCCATGGAGGGATCCGGACGTATCACCCTCTTTATGCACGATGAGGGGGAGCGTGTGGTCATCGAGGTGAGCGATACGGGAAAAGGTATCCGGAAGAAAGATATCCGCAATGTCTTTAAGCCTGGTTTCACCACGAAGAAACGAGGTTGGGGCCTTGGCCTCTCTTTAGCAAAGCGCATTGTGGAAGAATATCACAAAGGGAAGATCTTTGTGAAGAGTTCGGAAATGGGTAAGGGAACCACGTTCCGTATTGAGCTTAGAAAGTGATGACAGAAACATGACCTTGAAAAGCTGAGGATGTATATGAAAAGGTGCTGAAAGGGTAGATCTTCTTTACATGATTTGAGATTCTTCGTTGGTTCCTTCCGACAATATTGTTAAGATTATTCGTGAATTTTTAAGGGTTGTGAAAGAATGCTAATTGAAAGGAAGGGAACCCCCGGAGTGTACAGAAGTATCCCAAAGTGCCTTTATGTGCAAGTAAAGTCTGTTTGGGATCCAAGTAGAGTCTCATTGAGATGTAATTAAAGTCTGATTTGAACCCAAGTAGAGTCTAAGTAATGTTTACGTAGGGTCTGTTTAGGGTCGTTCCAGACTTTACTTTCACCCTTTCCACCGTCATCTACGACTCATTCCGTCGTCACCATCCACTTGTAGATGCCGTTGGAACAGGTGAAGACGCCGTTTCGAATAAGCCTTAGGTGACGTTTCTTCGAAAAACCATGGATTTTACTTTTGAAAGTTTGTTGGGTGCCCGTAAGGGCACTCCCAGAAGAATCAATTTATCCTTTCGTATCACGAAAACCATGTTTTCAGGTGATGAAAACGGTGTTTTCGGGTTGCAAAAACGGTGTTTTTGACCCCTAAATACTATGTTTTTGGACTCTAAAAACATGGTTTTTGCAAGTTGAAAAAGCCGAGTTTTGCTAACGGATTCATTATCAGCCATTTACCAAACCTCGTCAGAATCGCTCATTTTCGACCGAGGGGGCGGTTGGTTCTCCTCGTGCCCGTATTTTGCGTTAAACGAAGTTAATTCGTTGAGATTATTCAAATTTTTAACAATTGGTACCATTTCCTTCGTAAAGATAATATAACGAATTAAGATAAATGATTTCACAAATCATGTCTAAATGTTCTTGGTTAAAGATATTTTTTTTAATTTTGTCCCCTGTATAGTAGAAATGACGTATAGCTATGATCTACCTGAACGACGATATAGAAAGTTTTGACCTGCAAGCTGCACTGCCGATGCTCTCGGAGCAACGACGCCAGCAGCTGCAGAAATTCAAGCACGAGCTGGGGCAGAAAACATGTGCCATGGCCTATCTGCTGCTTTGTCAGGGACTGCGGGAGGAGTATGGACTGCTGGAGCCGCCCCTGTTTGGCTATAATGAGCACGGAAAGCCGTACATCGTGGGGCATCCCGACATCCACTTCAACCTGAGTCATTGCCGTGCCGGTGTGATATGCGTGTTGAGTCATTGTCCTGTAGGCATAGACATTGAGAGTGTGCGTCAATACAACGACAGTCTGGTGCGCTACACCATGAACGAGCGGGAGCAGCAGCTCATCAGCGCTTCTGAACAGCCCGCCGTGGCCTTCACCCGTCTGTGGACGATGAAGGAGGCGGTGCTGAAATGTAAGGGAACCGGCATCACCGACAATATCAAACAAGCACTGGATGGCGTGACAGGCATAGAAACGTCGGTGAACGACAAAAAAGGATATGTCTATTCCGTCTATCCGGGATTATCTACAACATAGTGACAAATATTACATCCGGGGCATGCTTATATATAATAAGGTGTGTCTCATGACGCTTTCCCCTTTCTTTTGTCTTACGATGCTCTCCCTTGCTGCCACGTGTTGCTTGCTGAAGGTTTACCGATATGTCTTCATCAGAACAACTCAGCATGACAGATCTGTTCTTGCACACTGCAGGAATGAGTGTGCAAGAAAAGGTTGACTTTGCAACGGATTTACGCGTAAAAGAATAAAAAAAGTAAATCTTTCTATTCTAAATCGAAAAAGTTTTGTACCTTTGCATCCCAAATAAGCTTTTAAATGTGTAGTTTAGAGTCTTTTAAGATCGATCTGAAAGCATTGAAAGAGGGCGAGAAGGCACTGGAATACATGCTGGATGACAGTTATTTTAAGGCAATAGGCGGTACGGAAGTGAACGGTGGAGCCGTGCATGTGTCGGTGTCTATACGCAAGGCATCCGGTTTTTTTGAGCTCCTCCTTCATTGTCGTGGCACAGTAACCGTTCCTTGTGATCTATGTCTGGATGACATGGGTCAGCCGATAGAGACGAACAAACGTCTTGTGGTAAAATATGGAACGGAAGACTCAGAGGAGGATGAGGTATTGACAGTGAGTGAGGATGAAGGAATACTCGACCTGTCGTGGCTTATCTATGAGTTCATAGCACTGGCTATCCCCATCAGGCATGTGCATGCACCCGGCAAGTGCAACGCAGCCATGATTTCCGCTCTGGAAGAGCACTCTACTGACCGAAGCAGTGATGAGGAGTCCACCCAGTCTATTGATCCCCGCTGGGCAAAATTGAAAGATTTAAAAATTTAAATTTTAAAAAGTTATAGAATTATGGCACATCCTAAAAGAAGACAGTCTAAGACTCGTACAGCGAAAAGAAGAACTCATGACAAGGCAGTAGCACCTACACTGGCTATCTGTCCTAACTGCGGTGCATATCATATCTATCACACCGTTTGTCCTACTTGCGGCTACTATCGCGGTAAGATCGCAATTGTTATGGACGAAGCTGCAGAGTAAGGTAAAACGTAAAAGCAAAACGTGGAAAATAAAATCAATGCAATTATCACTGGCGTGGGTGGCTACGTCCCCGACTATGTTCTCAACAACGAGGAACTGTCGCGGATGGTTGACACCAACGACGAGTGGATCATGTCGCGTGTCGGCATCAAAGAACGCCGGATACTCAACGAAGAGGGGCTGGGCACCAGCTACATGGCGCGTAAGGCAGCCAAACAACTCTTGCAGAAAACCGGTGTGGATCCCGATACCATTGATGCGTTGATCGTTGCCACCTCCTCAGCTGATTACAAGTTCCCTTCCACGGCGAGCATTGTGTTAGGCAAGATTGGTCTGAAGAACGCATTCGCCTTTGATTTCTGGGGCGCTTGCTGCGGATTCCTGTATTCCCTTGATGTGGCCGCCACCATGATACAAAGCGGTCGTTACAAGCGGATCATCGTGATCGGCGCCGATAAGATGTCGTCTATGGTCGACTATCAGGATCGTCAGACCTGTGCGCTCTTTGGCGACGGTGCCGCTGCAGTGCTTCTGGAGGCTACAGAGGAACAGAACATCGGTGTCGTTGACAGCTATCTCCGTGCCGACGGGAAAGGACTTCCCTTCCTGCACATGAAGGCTGGCGGCAGCGTGTGTCCTCCTAACCATTTCACGGTGGATCATCGTCTGCACTACCTCTATCAAGAGGGGCGCACCGTGTTCCGTTATGCCGTTACCAATATGAGCGATGATTGTGCGTTGATAGCCGAACGAAACGGGCTCAACAAGGATAATATCCGTTTCGTGGTTCCTCATCAGGCCAATATCCGCATCATTGAGGCGGTGGCAAAGCGGCTGGATCTGCCTATGGAGAAGGTGATGGTGAACATCGAGCATTTTGGAAACACCAGTGCTGCTACCATTCCTCTGGCCCTTTGGGAGTATGAGAATCAGTTGAAGAAAGGTGATAACTTGATACTCACCGCTTTTGGTGCTGGATTCGTTCATGGCGCCAGCTACCTGAAGTGGGCATACGATAGTAATAAGTAATTGACAATCCATCATTGACAATTGACAATTCATGCATAAAGCAGGGTTCGTAAATATCGTTGGCAACCCAAATGTAGGAAAAAGTACGCTCATGAACCAATTGGTTGGTGAGCGTATTTCAATTGCCACCTTCAAGGCACAGACCACCCGTCACCGTATCATGGGCATCGTGAATACGGAAGATACGCAAATCGTTTTCAGCGACACGCCGGGGGTGCTGAAGCCCAACTATAAACTGCAGGAGTCGATGCTTGCCTTCTCTGAGAGCGCACTGGCTGATGCCGATGTGCTGCTCTATGTGACCGATGTGGTAGAGAATCCTGAGAAGAACAAGGATTTCTTAGAGAAGGTACAGAAGATGACGATACCCGTCATCCTGCTGATCAATAAGATTGATTGCCTTCAGAATACTCAGGGAAATCAGAAAGCTCAGAATTCTCAGAACATGCTGGGCGATATCGTGGAGAAATGGCATACGCTGTTACCTAATGCCGAGATTCTTCCCATCTCGGCAAAGAATAAGTTCGGAGTAGAAATGCTCCTGAAACGTATCAAGGAGCTGCTCCCTGAGAGTCCGGCATTCTTCGATAAAGACCAGCTGACTGATAAACCTGCCCGTTTCTTTGTTTCAGAGATTATCCGAGAGAAGATATTGCTCTACTACGATAAGGAAATCCCTTATTCTGTGGAAGTGAGTGTGGAGAGTTTTAAGGAGACGCCCAAGAATATTCGTATCAGTGCTGTCATCTTTGTGGAGCGAGAATCTCAGAAGGGGATCATTATCGGTCATCAGGGTGTGGCCCTGAAGAAGGTGGGAAGTGAGGCACGGAAGGCATTGGAGCGCTTCTTCGGTAAAAGCATCTTCCTGGAGACCTTTGTGAAGGTTGACAAGGACTGGCGCTCATCGCAGAAAGAGCTCGATCACTTTGGCTATAATCCTGAATAACGCGAAGAGGAAGAAGAATCATTTTGAACGGATAGAGAAATAATTATGGCATTAGTAGCAATTGTAGGACGCCCGAATGTGGGTAAGTCAACCTTGTTTAACCGACTTACTAAGTCTCGTCGTGCTATCGTGAGCGATGAGGCAGGAACAACCCGCGACCGTCAGTACGGCAAGTGCGACTGGAACGGTAAGGAGTTCTCGGTGGTGGATACCGGTGGTTGGGTGGTGAACAGTGATGACATCTTCGAGGATGCCATCCGGAAGCAAGTGATTGTGGCTACCGAGGAAGCCGATCTTGTATTGTTCTTGGTAGATGTGACCAATGGGCTTACCGACTGGGACGAAGATGTGGCAGCTATCTTGCGCCGTTCCAAGCTCCCCGTGATCCTTGTAGCGAACAAGGTAGATAACAACGATCAGTTTTATGATGCCTATGAGTTCTATAAGCTGGGATTAGGTGATCCCCAGCCTATCAGCAGTGCTACAGGCAGCGGAACAGGTGATCTCCTTGATCTGGTGATGGAGAAGCTTCAGGGTGTGAAGGAAGAGCAGGATGTCGAGGATGGAGTTCCCCGCTTTGCCGTGGTGGGTCGTCCGAATGCTGGTAAGAGCAGTCTTATCAATGCCTTCATCGGTGAGGAACGTCATATCGTGACGGATATCGCCGGTACGACCCGTGACAGTATCTACACCCGTTATGATAAGTTCGGCTTCGATTTCTATCTGGTGGATACCGCTGGTATCCGTCGTAAGAACAAGGTGACAGAGGATCTGGAGTTCTACAGTGTGATGCGTAGCATCCGTTCTATCGAGAGCAGTGATGTGTGTATCCTGATGATCGATGCCACCCGTGGTATTGAGGCACAGGACATGAATATCTTCCAACTGATACAGAAGAATCAGAAGTCGTTGGTGGTCGTGGTGAACAAGTGGGATCTTGTGGAGGACAAGAGCCAGAAGGCCATCAAGTTCTTCGAGGATGCTATCCGTGATCGTATGGCACCGTTCACCGACTTCCCCATCATCTTCGCGTCAGCCCTTACCAAACAGCGCATCTTCAAGGTTCTGGAGACGGCCAAGCAGGTTTATCTGAACCGGAAGGTGAAGATCGGCACGACAAAGCTCAATGAGGTGATGCTACCACTCATCGAGGCCACACCGCCGCCATCCATCAAGGGTAAGTATATCAAGATCAAGTATTGCTCCCAGCTGCCCAATACCCAGATTCCGTCGTTTGTGTTCTATGCGAATCTGCCACAGTATGTGAAAGAGCCTTACAAACGTTTCTTGGAGAACAAGATCCGTGAAAACTGGGAGCTGACGGGTTCACCCATCAATATCTTCATCAGGCAGAAGTAATGTTGCGCAAGGTAGTGATACTTACGGTGTGTTTTGTCGCGGCAGCTGTCGTTTACAGTTGTCGCGGTGAAAAGGCCGTTGACTTTGCTGCTGCTCATCAGGCGAAGGCATATTACGACCTGCTGCTGAAAGAGAAGTATGCTGATTTTGTGGAAGGGATGGATTTCCCCGAGCCCATTCCCGACAGCTATCGTCAGCAGTTGGTTGATAATGCCCGCATGTTCGTGGGTGAGCAACAAGAAGAACACCACGGCATCCGAGAGGTGCGCGTGGTGAACTGTGTGAATGATAGTGTGAAGCCTGCGGCTAATGCGTTTCTGATGCTTTGTTATGGCGACAGCACCATCGAGGAGGTGGTGGTGCCGATGGTGAAACGTGATGGCCGCTGGCTGATGAAATAATCTTTTATCTTAATATTCCACGATCAGTGTTTGCCGTGAACGGAGCGTGACGGGCTTCGTCAGGTCGATGGTACGTCCCGTGATGATGTCGCGGGCTTGGGTGTTCGTGCCAATCACCTCTGCATAGCGTGTCACATCGAGAAGGTTGTTCTCTTTTCTGCCGTTGAGGATCGTGAGCACGGTGCGACCATGATACTGTCGTGCGATGACATACACACCTTTGTAGGGGATAAACTGCGTCATCTTGCCCTTGGTGATCACTTCGTTGCCCTGTCGCCAGTGCAACAGTTTCGATAGCCAGTTGAACATCGTGTTCTCTCCTTGCGTGCGTCCTTCGGCGGTGAAGGCATTATGCTTGTCACCGGGGAAGCCGCCGGGGAAGTCTTTGCGCACATTCCCATCGGTCACCTCCTTCGTGCCGTTCATCAGGATCTCCGTCCCGTAGTAGATCTGTGGGATGCGGCGTACGGTAAGCAGCAGTGCCAGAGCCTGCTTCATGGCCACACTGTCTTTCCCGTTCTCCAAGAACCGGTCGGTGTCGTGGTTGTCGATGAAGGCCATCACGTGGTCGGGATCTTCATAGAGATAGTCATAGACAAACGAGTTATACAGTCTGTTCCATCCGTCCCACCAGTCGTCGGTCTCCTCTTTCTTCGCCCTCGACAGTTTGTCGAAGAACGAGAAGTCCATCACCGTCTTCAGGTAGCTGTTCTCCTTACTGAGCTTTGAGCCTTTCTGCCAGGCTGCAGTATAGGCGGGTTCGGTGACCCATGTCTCTCCCACCACATTGAAGTTCGGGTATTCGTCATCGAGCTGTTTCATCCAGCGTGCCATGCCCTTGGCATCAGCATAGGGGTAGGTGTCCATGCGGATCCCGTCGATGCCGATGGTCTCGATCCACCAGATGGAGTTCTGGATCAGATAGGTCATCACATGTTCGTTCTTCTGATTCAGGTCGGGCATGGTGGGCACGAACCATCCGTCAACGGTTTCGTGGAGGTCGATTTTCGAGGCGTAGGGATCTTTCACAGGAGTAAGCTTGTAACTGGTCTGTTGGAAGTGTGTCCCCTGCGGGTTGCTGCTGCCTTTCGATTCTTCGAGCCACTCGGGAAGATTGAACCAGTCTTTTGTGGGCATATCCGATACCCACGGGTGTTCGAATCCGCAGTGGTTAAAGATCATGTCCATCACGATCTTCAGACCGTGTGCATGGGCATCATCCGTCAGCTTACGGTATTCCTCGTTGGTACCGAAGCGCGGATCTACACGGTAGTAGTTGGTGGTGGCATAGCCGTGGTAGGTACTGAAGTCGTTGTCGCTGTCGGGAGAGTTGTTCTCCAGTACGGGTGTGAACCAGAGGGCGGTGACACCGAGCTCATTGAAGTAATCCAAGTGCTGACGGATACCTTCCAGGTCACCGCCATGGCGCAGACTGGGTTTCGAGCGGTCTTCCCGATAATTGTTCATGCCTTTGATCTGTTTGTTGTGGTTAGGACCTTGTGCGAAACGGTCGGGCATGAGCATGTAGAGTACATCGGCTTGGGTGAATCCCATGCGCTTGTCGCCGCTCATCTCACGTTGGCGGAGTTCATAGCTCACCTTTGTCTTATCGAAATGGAGTGTCATGTGACCAGGCTGGGCTCCCGTCAGGTTGAGATAAAGCAGCAGGTAGTTTGGTGAATCAAGGCGCACCACACGATCGATGTGCACACCGGGATAGTCGGTGGTGACATCTTTCACGTTTTTGATGTCCTTGCCATAGACCATCAGCTGGAGCTGGGGGTTCTTCATTCCCACATACCAATGGGTGGGTTCTATCCGGTCAATCACTGGTTTCTTTGCTGCATTCATTGTCAAAACGTTTGCCATGAGTATGGCGGTAATCAATAGTATTCTATGCATGGTCGTTTTTAGTTATGATTCTGAGTGCAAAGATAATGATTTCCTTCCATACTTGCTGCATGCAGTTATTGATAAATGTGAAATCGGTGGAAAATCGTTTGCACAAGTGCCATTAATCTTATTTTTTCTTTGGCATAAAGAAAAGTTCTTTATTCATTCTTTTCTTTGGTATAAAGAAAACGTCATTCTTCATTCTTTTCTTTGGCGCAAAGAAAAGAAGCAAAAGAAACATCCACCCCACCAAACCTCCCCTATATGGGAGGCTTAACCTCATTCCCGAGCTCGCTCGCCTACCCGTAGCCTTTCCCTCCCGTCGCTCTTTCACTAAGGTAAGCTCGCCCCATCAAAGGGGCGGCTTGTTTTTTGTCGGCTTACGCCAGTGCCCTTGTATCTGTGTCTCTGCGCCAGTGTTCTTGTGCCAAACTTAATGGAATACTGCTCCCGTTTGATAATCATCATTGCGATGATTCATGGCGAATCAGAGATTCTTATACCTAATGCTGCAGAATTACAGATACGGTGGGGTGGAGCGAAGCGAGGGGTCCCACTTCCCAATTTCCCACTTTAGCTTTTGAAGAAGGAAAAGGATATAAATATATAATATTTCTTTCTAACTATCGCCGATTTCTAAAGTGGAAAGTTGGGAAGATGTGTGTCAATGTAAAAATGTAAGAGTGGCTCCCGAACCCACAGAGTGAGTTGGGAGCCACTCAATTATGATATATGACACGATGAGTGGTATATCCTTTTGAGATATCTCCTACTCCACAAGTTTGAACTTCACCTTCGATGCAATCTGATCAGCAGCAGAGCCTATCCATGCCTCGAAGTCACCAGGCTCCGCCACCCACGCGCCAACCTTGTCATCGTAGAGGCTCAGGGCCGACTTGTCGAGGGTGATGCTCACCTGCTTGGTCTCTCCAGGCGACAAGTGAATCTTTTGGAATCCCTTCAGCTCCTTGACAGGACGGGGTAGCGATGATTGGAGATCACGGACATAGAGCTGCACGGTCTCGGCACCCGCCATACTGCCTGTATTGGTGACATCCACGGTAAAGGTGATCGTTTCGTCAGTCGTCAGCTGCTTCTTGTCGGCCTTTGCGTTGCCGATTTTGAATGAGGTGTAGCTGAGTCCATGTCCGAAAGCAAATAGCGGGCGCACTTTCTGCTTATCCGTCCAACGGTAACCCACAAAAATGTCCTCCTTATACTCCTCGTCGATCACATCGTGGTTCTCACGCCATGTGCCGGGATAGGTGTTCAACGCATGGGCACCACACTGATTTAGGTTGGCATACCACGTGTAGGGCAGTTTTCCCGAAGGGTTGGCCTCACCGAAAAGGACGGAGGCGATGGCTTTCCCTGCCTCGGAGCCTAAGAACCAGCCCTGGACCACAGCAGGCACCTTTTGAATCCACGGCATGGCCACAGCATTACCGCTGATGTTCACATAGACCAGACGGGGGTTGACGGTCACAAGGGCTTCAATGAGTTCGTTCTGACCGTAAGGCAGCTCATACTGCTGTCGGTCGTGCCCCTCGCTATCCTGATAGCTGCTCTTGTTCAGACCACCGATGAAGATCACGACATCGGCCAGCTTGGCCTTCTCCAACGCCTCGGCTTTCAGGGCTGCCGCCGACCGTGTCTCATAGAGCGAGCGCCCTACGTTCACCCCGTCGAAGCTCTGAATCGTGTCACCGATGTAGCCACGGGCATAATCGCTTTGAACGTTGAACTTTGAAATGAGATCTTTAATGCCGTCGAGAGGGAGGATTTCACGCTGTACCTTCAGGGAGGAGGAGCCACCGCCCACAGTCATCATCTTGATGGCATTCTCGCCCACCACGAGGATACGACTCTGTTTGGCAGGATCGAGGGGCAACAGCGGAGCCTTCGCTCCCCTTCCCGAGGGGTTGGCGATGGCATTGTTCTTCAGCAGCACAATCCCCTCCTGCGCAATCTTCAGCGCAGCATCATAGTGACTCTCGCTGCAGAGGAAGCCATGAGGCTTGGTGCGCTGCATGGTAGTGCGGAAGAACAGACGCAGCACACGGCGCACCTTTTCATCGAGCTCCTTTGTGGTGTATTTACCCGACAGGATGGCCTGCTTGTACGCATCAGCGAGATAATAGCTGTCGTAGGCATTGGTCTTACCCATCGTCAGACCATCTGTCCAAGTACCGAACTCGAGATCGAGACCGTTTTTCACCGCCTCATCGGTGTCATGACAGCCACCCCAGTCGGAGATGACGACACCATCGAAGCCCCAGTCGTGTTTCAGGATTTTGTTCAGCAGGGTGGCATTATGACAGTTGTGCTGGTTCTGATAGAGGTTGTAGGCTCCCATGATGGCCCAGGCACCGCCCTTCTGCACTGCAGCCTTGAAGGCGGGGAGGTAGATCTCGTGCAAAGCACGGTCGGACACCTTGACATTCACCTGATGACGATATTCCTCATCGTTGTTCAGCGCATAGTGCTTCACACAGGAGGCCACACCCAACGACTGCAGTCCTCGCACATAGGGAACCACCATCTGGGAGGCGAGGTAGGGATCCTCGCCCATATATTCGAAGTTGCGACCGCCAAAAGGTGTGCGATTGATGTTCACACCAGGTCCCAGAATGACATTCTTCTTTCTGTAGAGAGCTTCCTCACCCAAGGAGGTGCCATAGAGAGAGGCCATCTGGGGATTCCAAGTGGCAGCCAGACAGGTAAGGGCGGGGAAAGCCACACACGAGTCGTTGGTCTGTCCGGCTTGTACCCATTCATCCCACAGCACATCGGGGCGCACCCCGTGAGGACCGTCGTCTGTCCACAGATCGGGAAAACCCAGACGTTTCACACCAGGACTGGAGAACTTGCTCTGAGCATGGATCACGGCGATCTTTTCGTCGAGGGTCATGCGCTGCAACGCATCCTCCATGCGCTGCTCGATGGGTTTGGTTTCATCAAGATAGACGGGTGTCTGTGCCACGATGTGACTCAATGATGAATGACCAATGATCAGTGATAAAGCTATTAGAATCCTTTTCATCTTGTTTTGTTGTTTGATCTTTTGGGGTAATCACAATCCCTCTCCTCATGGAGGGGTTAGGGACGGCTCATCCCCATACTTTGTATATACTCCGTCTGTGGCTGACAGCGTTCGAAACGACAGTTCTCGGCAAACTGCTGGAGTAACTGGCGGAACAGTGCCTGATTGGGACGTGCCTCACGCCACTCCTGATAGGTGTTACGGGAGGTCTCGGCGTATTTCACCACGATGCTGTCCCATCCTTCTGGGCGCCGGATCCCCATCATACACGATTCGTCAACTTTTTTGTAGGGCCAGAAGGTGTAACCGATATTGTTCTCCTTCAGTACCTTGACGAAATCACGCTGCCATTCCATGGTGTTATGACCGAATTCGCCCATGTACATCGGACGGTTGATGGAGTCGCGGAAATGGATGTAGTGGGTGATGGCCTCCTTGATTGCAGGACCGCCATAGCGGTGACAGGTGTACATCAGCTTGTCGTCGTAGGAGGCATCATCGAGCATCCAGAAGAAGCTGTTCCAATGGGCACCACCCAGGAGGATGATGTGGTTCTTGTCCACCTCGCGGATGGTCTGCACACAACGCTTGTAAAGGGGCTGGAGTAACTGGTAGAGGGAGTCCTTGTTTTCGAAATAATGGGCGATGGGCTCGTTCATCAGCTCGTAGCCGAGGATAGTGGTCTCACCCTTGTAGCGGTCGGCAATCTCACGCCAGATGTTACAGAAGAGCTGCTGGCTCTCCTCGCTTTCGAACAGCCAGGGGTATCCATGACCATCATCGATGTTATCGCCCGTCTGACCGCCAGGGCAGTCGTGCATGTCGAGGATGAGATAGAGGTTGTTGGTCTTGCACCAGCTCACCACGGAGTCGATGCGCTTGTAGCCGTCTTTCTTCCCTGTCAGTCCCATATAGTCCTCGTCGGTGAAGAGCTTGTAGTTAAACGGCAGACGGATGGTGTTGGCTCCCTGCTGTGCGATGAAGTCGATATCAGCCTTGGTGATGTAGTTGTCCTTGAACTGTTGCCAGAACTTAGCCGTTTCATCGGGACCTACAGCCTCTTTGAAGAGGAGGTCGATCATCCAGGCGGAGTTGGTACGACTGAAACCGAACATATAACCTTCGGGATTCAGCCAGTTGCCGAGGTTTGTACCCTGGATGAAGAGTTTCTCTCCATTAGGCTGGATGAGGTCATGTCCTTGTATCGTCACAAAACCCGTCGCGCCCTTGTGCCCGCCACCTGTTGTACAGGCAGCGAGTAAAAGCACGATCAGGTATAAGAGACTTTTTTTCATCTTTCTCATTTCTTCTGGAACACGCGGACGTAATCAACTTCCATCGTGACGGGAAGGGCAGATTCGTCAACACCCTGCATACCACCCCAGTCACCACCCCAAGCGAGATTCAGAATGGGATAGAAAGCATAATGGAAGGGCCACTGGTTGTGACCGCTACCCAATGCTGCCTTTGTCACATGGAGCTGTTCCTTACCATCTACATAGGTGGTGATCTCATCAGCCGTCCAAAGGAGGGCATAGGTATGGAAGGCGCCTTCAGCATCGGCAATCTTCATGGCATGAGTCTTCTGGGTGTTCTTGGTGTGGTTATAGTCCTGCGTATGGACACTTGATGACACTTCATTGGGGACGACACCCACCTCTTCCATGATATCGATCTCTCCACACATCGGCCAGGGATTGGTGTTCCAGTCGTTACCTACAGGCATCATCCAGAAGGCAGGCCATGTGCCCTTGCCCTTTGGCAGTTTGATGCTGGCTTCGAAGTAGCCATATTCCCATCCCTGATTCACATGTGCATAGACACGACCTGAATAGATCTTTCCATTCTCCTTGAAGCAGTTGATGCGGAGCTTACCGTTCTTGATCTCCGTCACCAGATTACCCTCAGGCGTGATGTGGTTGACGTAGTTCTGCAACTCGTTGTTCACCCAGTGATCCTTTTGTACCTCATGTGTCCAGTCCTGACTGTTAAGCTCAGAACCGTTGTCGAACTCATCGTTCCACACCAGCGTATAGCCGGCGGGAGCATTGTAAGCAGCTTTCTCAGCGGCAGCCTGCGTGATGCTGACGGTTTTACGTGCTGCACCCGACATGAGGGTGATGGAGCCTGAACGGGTTCCTGTATAGGGATTCTCAGGGATCGTCACCGTGATGGAACCCGTCTGACTGGTCGTGTTCTGGGTGGAGAAACTGAAGAAGTCACCTTCTGCATAGGCTCCCCACTCCTTACCCGTCGTATTGACATTGATGGTATAGGTGCCACCTGCTGCAGGTGCATTGATGCTCTCGGGAGATGCCGTGAGCGTGACCGTTGCAGGGGGTGTGGGCTCGTCGTCGCTGCTCCCACCGCAGCCCCAGAGGGCTACAGTGAGAGTGAGCAGAAAAGTATGAAGCATGAATCTTTTCATTATTACAATTTTACAATCCTTCAATTCTTCAATCTTACAATTCTTCAATTATTAATTTGCTTCCTTGAAGATGATCTTGCTGATTTTCACCTTTGTGCCAGCGGGCGAGCCTCCGAAGTCGAAGAACAGGCGGATGGCACTGGCGTCCTTGCCTTCTTTCAAGGTAGCACCCTTCAAGGTGTAGACATAGGGCTCGTCGGCTTTGATGTCGTGGCGACCCTCACAGAAGAAGTTCGTGTCGCCACTGTCTGTCAGTTTGATGGTCACGCCAGGACAGTCGTTGTCGGCCTCGAGCACCACCTGGAAGTTGTAGCTCTTCGCAGCCGAGGCTGTCAGCTTGGTGTCGATGTGGAACTGACCCTGCCACTGGCTACCGCCCATGCCCTCGGGGAGTTTCAGTTCGTAGCTGTTGCCACTGTGTACACAATCGTCGTTGGGAATCTGCGACCAGCTGTCGTTGGCGAACCAATAGCCGAAGGTGTCGAACAGACTGCCGTCGTCAACGGCTTTCCACAGGTTGTCGGCATCGTCGTAGTTCATCGACACGACCTCCTCGAAATAGATCTTGCTGATCTTCACGTGGGTACCTGCTGGTGAACCTCCGAAGTCGAAGAACAGACGGATAGCTGTGGCATCCTTGCCTTCCTTCAGGGTGACGCCCTCGCGCTTCAGGATGAACGGCACGTCGGCCTTCACGTCGTTGCGCTCCTCAATGAAGAAGTTGGAGTCGCCGGCGTCGGTGAGCTTGAAGGTAACCTGCGGACAGTCGTTGTCGGCCTCCATTACCAGGTAGAAGTTATAGGTCTTTGCTGCACTGGCCGTAAGCTTCGTGTCAATATGGAACTGTCCCTGCCACTGGCTGCCACCGATTCCATTAGGAATGGTGATCTCATAGGTGTCACCACTGTGTTTGGCTTCATCGTTAGGAATCTGACTCCAACCATCATCAGCGAACCAGTATCCGAAGGCGTCAAATAGGGTGCCGTCGTCAACGGCCTTCCACAGGTTACTGCCTGCTTCGTAGTTCCAGTCCATCTGGGCAGCAGGAGTATCACCAGGACCGTCACCTGGCAGAACGGTGCCGTCATCATTGGCATGGTCTTTCAGAACGATGTTACGTACATTCACCACAGTGGCACCCTTGGCACGACCGAAGTCGAGCACGAGTTTCACCTGAGAGAGATCCTTTCCTTCGAGATCGCTCTTCCAGAAGATGAATTCCTCACCACCCTTCAGACTGATGTTATCCACATCGATGATAGCATCGTTGTCGGCCTCGTTGGTCAGCTTCACGGTCACGCCATCGATATCCACGTCGCTGTAGAAGATGGCTGAGAAGTCGTAGTGGTTGGCAGCAGAGATGTTCAGATCGGTATGGAAATGAACCTGAGCCTGCCAGCGGTCGTAACATGCATCGGGTATCGTGATGGTATAGTCGTTGTTTCCACCCTGGAAGAGTGCCTCGAAGGCAGCTGTCTGATCGTTACCCCATCCTGGATCAGGATTGTAATAGAACGTCATGTTCGGGGTGATGCCCTTCCACATGTTGAAGTCACTGTTGGCATCGAAGCCTTCGAATGCCTTCTCTTCAGCTGCACTGGTGAAGATAAAACGCCAGGCGATGGAACGTTCGGGCGTCTCATAGATCAGTACGAGCTTGGAGGCTGTCAGCTGCTCCACACGGAACTTGGGGTTCTCATACTGCGCATCCGAGGAGATATAGGGGAAGGCGGTGTTGGGAGCCAGTTGGATATAGGTCTGCTTGGTGACGTTACCATCCTTGTCGGCCCAGTCATATACCTCGAAACTCCAAGTACTGGTCTGGTTACCAATGGTGGCGTCGAAGTCGGCATCAGAGGGTCCCCACTTCGTAGTTCCTGTATTCACGTAGGTCAGACCATCAGCACCTGCATTGTAGGTGAAGGTACCGCCCTTGCGGGTGTCGGCAGAGAAGATGATGCGGTCGTCGTACATACCGAAATCCTTCTTCTCATCGGCAGCGGCAGACCACCAGTTGGTACCATCGGTACCTGCCTCTCCACAGGCGAGGTGTGCCACTTCCTTATTGGCAAAACGCCACTCCTTATCACAGATACGACGGAAGTCGGCAGAATAGTCAATCTTGGTCTCGTTGAAGGTGAACTCCTTTCTCAAGCCAGCCTGTGAGATACCGTTGCGGTTGCCGAGTTTCAGCTCTACAGAATAGGTACCTGCCTCAGGGTTGTTGTAACCAATCTCCTGTAAGGTGGAGTACTGGGTGCCGTTAAGGATCCAGATAGGATAGGTGCCGGGAGCCGGTGTGTAGTTGACGACCATCTGGTTCGTCTCCTGATCCACGTTCACCTGATAGTCAACACCACTGACGGTGGGGAGCCCGTTGGGATCTGCACCCTCGAAGCTGTCTGGCGAGCAGGCGGTCATCATCACACCTGCGAACAGAGCTCCCATTGAATATTTAATCAGATTCTTCATAATCTTCAATTTTCCAATTTTTGAATTTTCAATTTTTGAATTCTTCAATTCTTCAATTCTTAATAGTTGTTCTGTACCAGTGTGGGATCAGCATCGAGCTCTGACTGTGCCAGAGGGATGTGTTTCTTACTGGGTGTCCAAGAGTTGGTGCGATAGCCGTAGGTATCGGGCACGAGCTTCACGGTGGCTTTCTCTGTCATGACACCGCTGATGCCCTCGGCACGTACAAGGTCGAAATAGCGCTTGCCTTCACCACAGAACTCCAGGTGACGCTCATTGAGGATATCGTCGAGGGTGACACTGGTGAGAGCATCCAGTCCTGCACGGGCACGAACTTCGTTCACATAACCGGCAGCCTCTGATGCACTGCCTCCCGTCTCAAGCAGTAGCTCGGCTGCATTGAGCAAGGTCTCGGCATAGCGGTAGATGCGCTTATTGTTGTTGTAGTTCAGGTTCTTCGAGGTAGGACAGTCTTTGTTGTTCTCTGACTGCGGACGATACTTGCCATGCCAGAGGTGAGTATCCTGATAGCGCTCGGTATAGGTGTAGCCATGTACATCCCAGATGGTGACGTCACGGCGCTTGTCGTTCTCTGCATACATATTGTATGTCTCAACTTTCACAGGAAGGAAGCCCCAGCCGTCATTACCACCGTCCCAGCCTTCGCCGCCACCCCATCCGTTGGGAGAGCAGAGGGTGGGGAACACGGTACCACCGGCATTGAGAGCCGCTGCGCCCCAGTCGCGCTGTGCCTGATCGTCGTTGTAGTTGATCTCGAAGATACTCTCCGAACACCACTCGCCATTCTCAGACCAAAGGTCGGCAAAGTCGGGATTGAGAGAATAGCTGCTGTCGCCGATGATCTGCTTCATGTAGGTGAGAGCCTGTGGCAGACGGGCTGTATCGTTCTGATACATCACCATCTCGGCATAGAGCATATAGGCAAAGGCCTGGGATACGCGACCGCTTTCAGCAGCCTCCCAGCGCATGGGCAGCACATTCGAAGCGATGATTTCTTCCAGTTCGGGGAGTAACTGGTTATAGATTTCATCGGCTGTGAGCTGCGGTGCCGTATAAGGCAATGAGAGATTCTCCAGATAGAAAGGAACATTGCCATAGTAGTGCCACAGGATGTTGTAGTAATAGACACGCAGCAGACGGGCCTGCATCTCCATGGAGCGGCGGAAGCTGTCGCTGACATTACCTGGCCATCCGGCATACTTGATGGCATCGTTGCAGCGCTTGATACCGCTGTAGAAATCACCCCAAAGGGTGGCTAAGGTCTGATTACCGTTACCCTCGAAGTTGAAGAGCTTGTGCCAGTGCTCATTGTCGGTGGCATTGGCGCCGCCTACCCAGAAGTCATCGCCCATGATCTCACCGTCGATGGTAAGGTCGTTGTAGGCAGCATTGTCCCAGTCGGGCCAGTGCAGAGGAGCGTAGGCAGAGGTAAGGGCCTCATTCAGTGTCTCCTCAGTGGTATAGTATTCTTCCAGAGGCTCACCTGTCGGATTCTTTACCTCCAGGAATTCGTCGCTGCAGGATGCCAGCATGAATACTGCTGCACAGAAACCTGCTATGATGATCATATGCTTTTTCATATTGAATATTCTTTTATATGTTAGAGTGAGATATTGAAACCGATCGTGTAGGTACGTGCCTGCGGATAGACACCATAGTCAACACCGAGAGAGGTAGAACCGGAACCGATTTCAGGATCGAAGCCCCAGTACTTGGTCCATGTGAAGAGGTTCTCAGCACGGGCGTAGATGCGCAGACGACTGATATTGATCTTGTTCGTGATGCTGCGAGGCAGGGTGTAGCCTAAGGTGATGTTCTTCAGACGCAGGTAGCTGCCGTCCTGAATGTACATGTCGCTGCATACCCAGTTTTCTGACTTACCCAGTGTAGGCACAGTGTTCGAGGTGCCTTCACCAGTCCAACGCTGGAGCACCCAAGTGGGATAGTTACCCGAGGCGATGTCCTGACGGTAGGTGGCATCGAACACGTCAGCACCGCTCACGCCCTGGAAGAAGACACTCAGATCGAAGCCCTTCCACTCTGCATCGAAATTCAGACCGAAGGTCCAGTCGGGCACACCGTTACCGATATTGGTACGGTCGTCGGAGTTGATCTTACCGTCGCCATTTGTATCCACAAAGCGGAAGTCACCTGGCTGTTTGCTGGTACCATATTTATTATTGTATTCTGCAGCCTCGGCAGCATTCTGGATGATGCCGGCTGTCTTATATCCATAGAAGAAGGGGAACGGCTGTCCGTTCTCGGCACGGGTACCGCCGTCGCTGAACTGCGAGATGCCGTAGTTCTGGAATCCGGTGTCATTACCCAGCTTCTTCAGCTCATTCTTCAGATAGGAGGCATTGCCCTTGATGGCGAAGTGAGCATCTGCGATGTTCCACTTGTAGCCGAGCTCAAACTCCCAACCGCTGTTCTCCATGTCACCCACGTTGGCTTGTGGACGAGCCTCACCTACGTATGAGGGAATAGGCATATCCTTCAGCATGCCGTTGGTCTTCTTGATATAGTAATCCACAGAGAAGGTCAGTTTGTTGTTCCAGAAGCCGAAATCGAGTCCGAGGTCTATCTGCTCACTCTCTTCCCACTTCAAGTCGTCATTGGACAGTGCATTGGCTTTTGAACCATAGACCATAGCTGCCGAACGACCGTAGTAGTAGTTACTGGAGCCACCCATTGCCGTCAGGGTCGTATAGGCGAAGTCGGGAAGTCGGTCGCTACCGTTCTTACCCCAGCTGGCGCGGAATTTCAGGTTGTTAAGCCAACTGCGGGTGCTCTCCATGAAGGCCTCGTTCATGATATTCCAACCCACAGATACTGAAGGGAAGGTACCATATTTGTTGTTGGCACCGAAACGACTAGAGCCGTCACGACGAACGGTGGCCTGAACCATGTATTTCTCATCGTAGTTGTAACTGAAACGTGCGAAGAGGGATGACAGACGATGCTCTGTGTAAGGACCGCCCCATACACCCACATGACTGGTAGCACCTGTCATCTTTCCGTCAGCATCCGTAGCAATCTCCAAGTCACCACCTGTGGTATAGTTGATAGAGGGCTTGTTGATATTCACCAGGTTCCAGTGAGAACCGCCCAGCTCATCACCCTTGAATTTCAGGGCACTCTGTCCTAGTACTACACCGATGGTGTGCTTGCCGAATATCTTGTCGTAAGTAAGCGTGTTTTCAATCTGCCAAGTGGTGTTGTTTCCTTTGTATGCCGTGGCAGAGGTGTGGTCGGCATTGTTGTTGCCCGATAGGTAGTACTTCTGCAGGGTGGCAGCATTATAGCCCCAGAAGGAGAGTTCAGCACTGTAGGTGAAGTGATATCTGAGTTCATCGAAGAGCTGTAAGTCGAGTGAGAACTTCGGCATGAACTTATGACTCCAGTTCCTGGAGGGATTGCCCTGCATCATGGCGATGGGGTTGTTCTGCTCCTGGTAGCTGCCCACATAACCGGGAATCGTATAAGGATTACCGTGGGCATCATAGTAGAGGTCGTAGGCACTGTAGCGGTCGATCATAGCCTGAGCGTAGCGGGGGATCATCTCTTCACCCACTTTGTCGTAACCCAGCTGTGTCAGTGTGACGGGCAGTGTAGGAGCCAGATAGAGTGCTGATCCCAGAGGAGAACCCCATGTGGAGTTGGCGTCGATACCTGTATTATGCACGCGCATATAAGAAAGGTTTGCACCCAGGTCGAGCTTATTCAGGAAATTGCGCTCCTTGGAGTCGTCGAAGAGGTTGAACTGGTTGTTCGAACGCAGTGTCAGACGGTCGTAGTTCGACTGTCCGTAGTTACCACCCACGATACCCTCCTGTGTGAAGTAGCCCAGAGAGAGGTAGTAGTTTACTTTCTCTGAAGCACCGCTGATGGAGAGGTCATGCTGCTGGATAGGTGCATTGTCGTTGAACAGCAGATCCTGCCAGTTGGTGCCAAAGCCCTTGATGGGTTCGCCATTGGCATCGATGAGATTGTGCGGATCGGCATAGAGAGGAGCTGAACCGGTTTGTACGGCACGCTCGTTCTGCAGGATGGCATAGTCCATGGCGCCTGTGACATCACGTTTCTTCCAAGCTGACTGCCAGCCATAAGAGAAGTTGTAGTTGATGCTGGCCTTCCCCACCTTACCCTTCTTGGTGGTCACTAAGATCACACCGTTGGCGGCACGGGCACCGTAGATGGCACCAGAGGCAGCATCCTTCAGTACCTCGATACTCTCGATATCGCTGGGGTTCACGCTCTCCATACCATCCTGATCGGTCGGCATACCATCTATAATATAAAGAGGATTAGAGTCGTTGATGGTTCCGATACCACGGATACGGATCATTGACTTGGAACCAGGTTGTCCGGAGGCAGAGGTCACCTGTACACCAGCAGCCATTCCCTTCAGGGCATCCTCTGCACGAAGACGGGTCTTGCCATCGAGGTCGTCGGAGGACACCTTGGCAATAGAAGCTGTCACCACACTCTTTTTCTGCACACCGTAACCGATCACGACAACATCGTTCAGTAACTGGGTGTCGTCATTTAAGGTAATGCGCATGTCAGGCGCAGCCTTTAGTTCTTGCGATACATAGCCGACGTAGGATACTACCAAGGTAGATCCCGGCTCCACACTGATGTTAAAACGACCATCGAGATCGGTAATCGCACCGTTCGATGTTCCTTTCTGAACAACAGAAGCACCGATAACTGGTTCTCCTGTCGCATCAAACACTGTACCCGAGAAATTCTGTTTCTGGGCAAAGGTAGTTACCGACAATAAAAATGCCAATAACAGGAATAGATACCTTTTTTGTTTCATACTTTAGGTTTTTAATTATTGAATGAATTTGCGATCGTTCATGATTGTGTTGCAAAGATAGAGAAAAAAGGAATCGAAATATGGGAATACAAGTGAAAAAGTGGATTTCGAAATCTCCAAAAATGTTGTATCATATTGATAAACAGAGTATTAATAATTATACCTGTTTCAAAAAAAGTGGATGGAATATAGAGGTGTAATTTGTACATTTTTCGGGGTTTCCCTCCTTTCAAAAGGGGCTTTTCTACACTTTTAAGAGGTTTTCCCCACCATTTTTAGGAGAATTCCTTTGCATATCTGAGAAGATTTGTGTTATTTTGCAGCAGAAATAAAAAGATGATGCGTTTTCCAGAAAACCATCAAGAGAGTTATATAATAAATAGGTATCACCACTTAAAAGTATCCGATTATGAAAAAGATCATGATGATGATGGCTCTGATGCTGACAATGGTCACATCTGCCAAGGCAATCACATACACCGAGGCTCGTCATGAAGCCCTGTTCCTCACCGACAAAATGGCCTATGAGCTCCGGCTGAGTCCTGAGCAATACGAGGCAGTGTATGAGATCAATCTCGACTACATGTTGACGGTTGCTGTTCGCAATGACCTGTTTGGTTCGGCATGGGCTCGCCGTAACAGCGATCTCCGTTATGTGCTTTCCGTGTATCAGTATGAGGCTTATCAGGACACAAACTATTTCTACCGTCCTCTCTACTGGACAAAGAACCGGTTTGAGTTCCGGATCTACACGATGTACACAGACCGTACACGTTTCTACATGACAAGCAGGCCTACAGCCTACGATACCTTCCGCGGTGGACGGAACATCGGTACAACCAGCTACTACGCTCATCGTCATTTCAACCAGCCAGTGAATGTGCGTCCCGCCATGACGGGAAGACCCAAGCCTACCTGGCGCGATGTTCCTTCGAACAGCAGAAACGACAACTGGCGTAGCCAAGCCACTCATCACAACGGTGTGCAGACCCACACCACCCGTCAGATGTATAACGACAACAGTCTCTCACGTACACGTACCGTAACGACGACTACCACCACGCGCAGCAGCTCTACATCCTCGCATGGACAGACTACCGCTCCGGGTGCAAACAACGACAAGACAAAGACGAAAGGTACATTCGGGGGAAGAAGATAAGAGGTTAAATAAAAAGCAGCGTTTTCACACAAGAAAACGCTGCTTTATTTGATAATCAAGGATGTCTTATTAGTTT
The DNA here is from genome assembly GCA_002361535.1 of Prevotella sp. UBA3294. GTDB lineage: Bacteria > Bacteroidota > Bacteroidia > Bacteroidales > Bacteroidaceae > Prevotella. The sequence goes on along the minus strand of DETG01000090.1, from coordinate 1,559 downwards.
GCCATGTCACTGAGGAACTTGATACGCACCAGTCGTACCTCATCTTCAGAGTAATCACTTCCCAGCTCCTCCATGGCCGTCTCCAGGTCATCCGTTTCACTCTCACGGAAGTAATCGAAGATATCATCTACATGATCTTCATCCATCACCTCATCTAAGAAATAGTCAATGTTCAGCTTGGTTCCACTATAGACGATAGCCTCCACCTCGTCGAGCAACTCCTCAAATTCCAGACCTTGAGCGTTGGCGATATCATCGAGGGCAACCTGTCTGTCGATGCTCTGGATAATCTTCACCTTCAGCATACTCTTCTTTGCCACAGTGCGCACACGCAAGTCCTCAGGACGTTCTATCTGGTTCTCCTCACAATGTTTCTTGATCAGTGCCACGAACTCCTTTCCAAACTTACGAGCCTTACCAGCACCCACACCCTGAATATTCTGCAGTTCCTCTAATGTGACAGGATAGACAGTAGCCATTTGTTCCAGAGAGCCGTCCATGAACACCACATACGGAGGCAGCTGATGACGTTTTGCCACCACTCGCCTCAAGTCCTTCAGCATGGCATAGAGTGTAGGATCGAGGGCTGCACCCTGTCCATCGGTCATGTCATCATCGTCATCGTCATTAAACTCATGATCTTCAACAATGAGGAACGACTCTGGCTTTTTCATATATCGTTTCCCTTCAGCTGTCAGCTTCAGCAGACCATAGTTCTCCACATCTTTGCGTAGTAAACCTGCAATCAGCGCCTGACGAATCACTGGATTCCAGAGCTTCGGATCCAGATCCTCACCTGACCCGAACTCCTCTAACTGGTCGTGTTTATGCGCCACGATATCATCGGTAGCTTTTCCTGTCACGAAGTCAATCACATAATCCGTGCGGAAATCCTCCTTGATCACCTGTACGGCACGGAGTACGATCAACAGAGCTTCCTCGCCCTCGATTTTCTTCTTGGGATGGAGACAGTTGTCGCAACTGCCGCAGTTCTCTTGAGTATAATCCTCACCAAAATAATGGAGCAGCATCTTCCGTCGGCATACCGATGATTCTGCATAGGCAGCAGTCTCCTGCAGCAGCTGGCGACCGATGTCCTGTTCTGCCACGGGTTTACCCTCCATGAACTTCTCTAATTTCTGCAGGTCTTTGTAAGAATAGAATGCGATGCATTTTCCTTCACCACCATCACGACCGGCACGTCCCGTCTCCTGGTAATAGCCTTCAAGACTCTTTGGAATATCGTAGTGAATCACAAAACGCACATCGGGCTTGTCGATACCCATTCCGAAAGCGATGGTAGCCACAATCACATCGATCTTCTCCATCAGGAAATCATCCTGTGTCTGTGAACGTGTGGCACTGTCCAAACCAGCATGATAAGGAGCAGCCTTGATCTCATTGGCACACAGCACCGCGGCGAGCTCCTCCACTTTCTTTCTTGACAGACAGTAGATGATACCGCTCTTCCCGGGGTTTTGGCGGATGAATTTCACAATCTGCTTATCGATCTCTTTGTTCTTCTGCCTGACCTCGTAATAGAGGTTCGGACGGTTGAA
>DETG01000076.1:1499-13277 GCA_002361535.1 Prevotella sp. UBA3294 | reverse complement strand
TTCAACACCAACATTGTTGCGGAGAGCGGGATCGAACCACTGACCTCCAGGTTATGAGCCTGGCGAGCTACCACTGCTCCACTCCGCGATATCTGCGGTGCGTACGGGACTCGAACCCGTGACCTCCTGCGTGACAGGCAGGCATTCTAACCAGGCTGAACTAACGCACCAATGGTGTTGTTTGCTACAGACTCAGAAGTAAAGCGGTGCGTACGGGACTCGAACCCGTGACCTCCTGCGTGACAGGCAGGCATTCTAACCAGGCTGAACTAACGCACCAGATACCGCTTGTTCTGTTTTGCGGGTGCAAAGGTAGTAATTATTTTTTGTACCGCCAAAAGAAAAAGCATCTTTTTTAGAAAAAAAATTGCATGAAGAGAGCGTGGTGATACTCACGTCCGTCAAAAAGCCAATCTCTCAGTAGTGCCGTACGTTCGAATCCCACTTTCCGGAACAGACGTATCGACTCCTCATTTTCCGTATCGATATAAGCAAACAACTGGTGGAGGTGCACCACATCACGGGCATATTCGATAATCTCGCCTAAGGCTGCCGTGGCCATGCCCTGATGGCGGAACGCCTCACAGATCACGATACCCACCTCTGCCCGTTGGTGTTGTGGGTCGAAGTTCATCAAGTCGATGACACCCACAGCGCGTGACGACTCATCTTCGATCATCATCCGCACCTGTTTGTCGGTGAATATATCCCCTGTGGCTTGGGCAATATATTCATGGAGCATATAGCGTGAGTAAGGAACATTCGTCACCCCCACTTTCCACAGTGAGCGGTTGTTCTCGATCTGGTACAACAGTTCGAGATCCTCCGGTTCCATGGCGCGCAGTCTGATCTTCACCTTCCTGTCGTGAACGTTCTCCCCTTCTCTCATATCACCTCCTTGTCGGTTATCAGTAATTTCGTCTGTGGAGTATAGGTACCGATGAGCACATTCTCCACCGGTCTGCTTCCAAAAATGCGGAGAATGGAACGGTAGCTGTAGGCATCGGTGTCATAGACCACATACGTGATCTCTCTCTCTTTCAAGTCATCCAAACGGTCGAGATGTCCTTCCGGCCGGCTCTTCTCATCCCCGACGAGGAAATCAGCGGAAAGACCTTTCCGCAAGGCCAGTTCCCTGCATGCCTCCAGGGTGTTGCCGTTTCCGATGAAGAGATAGTAGGGCTGTACACTCTTCCGATGTCCGGTGAATCCCAGCATCTTCCTCACCCGTTGCGACACCATCTGTATCAGTGCCACCATCGCCTTGAAGTAAATAGCCAGTTTGATGGGAATGCTCAGTAAGAGGCTCATCTGACTGTAATGTTTCCTGAAGAAGATGAACATCGCATCATAGAACACATGGACATAGCGGAAGCTGGATTTCTGTGTGCTCTCCCCTTTATAGTGCAGGATCTTCTCGGGCAGGTACCAGTTATGGAAGCCCCCCTTCAGCAACCGGTACGACAAATCGATGTCCTCACCATACATGAAGAAATCCTCATCGAGCAGTCCTACCTTGTCGAGAGCCTTCCTCCGCAGCAGGTTAAACGCTCCACTCACCACCTCAATCTCTGCAGGTTCTTCCCACGACAGGTAACCCATATAATACTTCCCCAGTCGTTTGTGCTTGGGGAAACAGGCACATAGTCCACACACCTTATATAACGCAGTGAGCGGCGTGGGCAGTCCTCTACGGCTCTCCATCGCCTTGGAGCCGTCGCTCTTCAGCATCTGCACCCCCATGCCTCCGGCATCAGGATGCTCATCCATGAATGCGATGCCCCGGCGGAGGGTATCTTCTCCCACGATGGTGTCGGGGTTCAGCAAGAGCACGTATTCCCCCGTTGATTGTCGGATGGCGATGTTGTTCGCCCGTGAGAAGCCCAGGTTATGGTTACTGGCAATGAACGTCACACCGGGGAAGCGTGCCTGGAGATAGTCGATGGAACCGTCGTGTGAGTGGTTGTCAACCACGAACACCTCCGCCTCGATACCATCGATCGCTTTCTCCACACTGCGCAAGCACTGCTCAACGTAGTGTTTCACGTTATAGTTGACGATGACTATAGTAACCTTTTTCACCTTTTCACTTTATTCATTTTACACCTCTTTCAATCCTTCCCTGTCTCCTCCTCACATCTTGACTTACTGGGATAGACAAAAGGCATGACGATCAGCAGGACGATCGCCATATAACCGTATGCCGTATTCATCGACATATAATATAAATCGGTGTTTGCCACCAGGGGCACGCCCAACATGAGCAGACGGAGAATACCATAACGGCGCATCGAAGACACGGGGTTGAGGACCAGCTGCTCGCGCACCTTCTTTGTCTTGAACAGATACAAGGCAGCGGGGATCACGGCAAGTGTCAGGATCTCCATCAGGCTCAGTATGAGGAAATTCAGGTTCGCATCCATACGGATGGAACCGGGCAGGATCATGTCCGTCTCATACAGCACCACCAAGAGCAGTGCCAGCACGATCGGAGCATAGAAATATACCTTCAGTGTTTTGACTACTTTATCCATTGAACGGTGTACGGTTAAGAATTGAACGACCTAATGTCACCTCATCGGTGTATTCCAGCTCATCGCCCACGGAGATGCCTCGGGCAATGACACTCAGTTTCACGGGATAGACGGCCAGTTTCCGTGAGATATAGAAATTGGTGGTGTCACCCTCCATGGTACTGCTCAGGGCAAAGATAACCTCCTCTACTCCCCCGGCTTCTACCCTTTTCACCAAGGAGTCGATTTCGAGATCCGAAGGTCCGACCCCCTCCATCGGGGAAATGATACCCCCCAAGACATGATACAACCCATGGTACTGCTGGGTGTTCTCGATGGCCATCACGTCCTGGATATTCTCCACCACACAGATCAACGAGGTGTCTCGGCGCGGATCAGCACATATAGGACACAGTTCGGTATCACTGATGTTATGACAGCATCTGCAATATTTCACCTCATGCTTCATCCGGTTCACCGCTTCCGTGAACTGTTCCACTTCGTCTGTGTCGCGGCGTAACAGGTGCAACACCAGTCGTAAGGCCGTCTTCCTGCCAATACCTGGCAACTTGGAGAACTCTTCCACGGCCTTTTCCAACAACTGTGACGGATACTGTCTGTCGCCATAAGCGACTGTTTTGATTCCTTGCTGCATTTTTGATTGCAAAGGTAGTGAAAAGTTGCGACTTTTTTGTAACTTTGCACACAAAAAATCAAACACCTTCAAAATATGGAGATAAAGAAAGCAGAATTTGTCATCAGTAACCCTACCGTACAGACCTGTCCGAAAGACACAAAGCCCGAGTATGCATTCATCGGGCGAAGCAACGTGGGGAAGTCAAGCCTCATCAATATGCTCTGTGGCAGAAAAGGGTTAGCAAAGACTTCAGCCACACCCGGTAAGACACTGTTGATCAACCACTTCATCGTAAACAACGAATGGTATATCGTTGACCTCCCTGGTTATGGATATGCCAAGCAGAGCAAGACGATGCGCAACAAGCTGGAGCAGATGATCTCCTCGTATATCCTGCAACGCAAGCAGCTCATCAACGTGTTTGTGCTCATCGATATCCGTCATGAGCAGCAGCTCATCGACAGGGAATTTATCGACTGGCTCGGACAAAGTAATATCCCGTTCTCCATCATCTTCACCAAGGCCGATAAGCTGAGTGCTGCAAAAGGCAAGCAGAATGTGGAGGCATTCATGACGAAACTCGAAGAGTCATGGGAGATCCTGCCCCCCTACTTCATCACCTCGGCAGAGAAAAGGACCGGTCGCGATGAGGTGTTGAACTATATCGAAGACATCAACAATCATCTGAAAGAGGAAACGATCTAAGCACTTATCATGGCAATACCTTATCTTGACGTACAAGATCTGACGAAGTCGTTCGGTGCACAGGTGCTCTTCGAAGAGATATCGTTCAGTATCGCCGAGGGGCAAAAGGTAGGACTGATCGCACAGAACGGAACGGGAAAGTCAACGCTCCTCTCCGTCATCACGGGAAAAGAGGGGTACGACAGCGGCACCATCATCTTCCGCCGCGATCTCCGTGTGGGCATGCTGGAGCAGTCGCCTGTCTTCGATCCTGACGAGACTGTCCTCGACGCTTGTTTCAACCACCAGGGAGAGGAAGAGAAAGTGCTGAAAGCCAAACAGATCCTTACGAAGCTGAAAATCCGTGACCTCCAGCAGCCCATGGGACAGCTCAGCGGAGGACAGCAGAAACGGGTGGCCTTAGCCAATGTCCTGATAACGGAACCCGACCTGCTGATTCTCGACGAGCCCACCAACCACCTCGACCTGGAAATGATCGAGTGGTTAGAAGGATACTTGTCAAGGGGGAACAAGACCTTGCTGATGGTCACCCACGACCGTTTTTTCCTCGACCGTGTGTGTAACCTGATCCTTGAATTGGACAACCGCACCATCTATACCTATCGCGGGAACTACGCATACTATTTAGAGAAACGACAGGAACGGATCGACAACACACGGGCGGAGATCATACGGGCCAACAACTTGTATCGCAGGGAACTGGAATGGATGCGCAGGATGCCCCAGGCCCGCGGTCATAAGGCCCGTTACCGCGAGGAGGCGTTCTACGAACTGGAGAAGGTTGCCAAACAACGGATCGAAGAACGACAGCTGCGCCTGAAGTCGAACAATGTGTATATCGGATCGAAAATCTTCGAATGCCAGTATGTGTCAAAAGCATATCAAACGCACGAGGATACGGAGATCATAATCCTCAAGGATTTCTATTACAACTTCGCCCGTTTCGAGAAGATGGGCATTGTGGGTAACAACGGCTCCGGCAAGAGTACGTTCATCAAGATGCTGTTAGGACTGGTGCCCCCCGACAGTGGCCGTTTCGATATCGGCGACACGGTGCGCTTCGGCTATTTCTCTCAGGAAGGACTGACTTTCAATGAGCAGCAGAAGGTGATCGACGTGATCACCGACATCGCCGAATATATCGATATGGGCAGCGGGAAACACCTGTCAGCCTCACAGTTCCTGCAATATTTCCTGTTCACACCCGAGCAACAGCACAACTACGTATATAAACTTTCCGGAGGAGAAAAGCGCAAGCTCTACCTCTGCACCGTGCTGATGAAGAACCCCAACTTCCTGGTGCTCGACGAGCCTACCAACGACCTGGATATCCAGACTCTGCAGATTCTGGAGGAATACTTAACCGACTTCCCCGGCTGTGTGATCGTGGTGAGCCACGACCGCTATTTCATGGACAAGGTCGTTGACCATCTCCTCGTTTTCAAGGGAAACGGTGTCATCAAAGACTTCCCGGGCAACTACACACAATATAGATCTTTTGCTGAGAGTGATGCACCGGAAGAAGAAAAGAAAGCGAAAAAGAACAAGAAAAGCCCATCTCTTCCCGACTCCGCCTCTTCATCTGCCAGCACAAACAACAATGAGAAGCGACGTCTCACCTATAAGGAAAAGATAGAATACCAGCAATTAGGAAAAGAGATCGAGGAATTGGAGAAAGAGCAGCAACTCATTGAGGAACAGCTCTGCAGCGGCACCCTCTCTGTCGAGGAACTCACCGAGAAAAGCATCCGATTACCTAAACTCAAGGAGGAACTCGATGAGAAGAGCATGAGATGGTTGGAGCTGGATGAACTCTGCTAAAGAGAGAGGAGAGAGGAGAGAGGAAAGAGGAGAGGTGAGAGGTGAGAACTGAGAGGTATGATTACTGACCCCGCCCCCAACCCCGCCCCTACGATGGGCGGGGAGTCCCCAAGGCCAGGCTCTTAGTGGTAATCATACCTCTCACTTCTCAGTTCTCACTTCTCAGTTTTTTACTGATGTTGTTCCCTCAGCAAGTCATTCACGGTTTTCACCGGATTGAATGTCGAAAGGGGTACCTCCACAAAGACAGTGTTCCAGTTGCTCATCGCACCGTTCCACAGTCCGGGCAACTCCAAAGCCTTGAGCTCCTTACCACCCTTGCTCTTGCTGCTGATGAAACCGGTTGACTTGTCCACGAAGGCAGGAAGGTCGAACGGCTCACCCTTATAGTTCTTCACGGCGCAGACGAGATCTACGGGGTTGAAGTGCGTACCCTCGGTGAACATCTTCATATATTCCTCGTTGCTCTTGTCGATCTGACTGCTCTCCAAGATCTGTAACGACACCGTACCATCCTGATTATAAGTAAGGAACGGACCGCCACCAGGCTCACCCACGTTCTTCACCACACCACAGACACGCATCGGACGGTTCAGTTTCTCACGCAGGTAGATCACGAGATCGGCATCCTCCAGGTCCTTGATGTCGTTCTTCCGACAGCAGAGGTCACGCTGCAAGAAACGGATGATCTCCTCTAACTTTTCATGATTGTACTCACCACTGTCCAACAACCGCAGGTAAGCAAAAGCCTTCTGCTGCAGGGATACCAAGACACCGGCTATCACCTGCTTGTATTCCACGGTGTCACCCTTCAGACGGTCGGGCACCACGTTGTCGATGTTCTTAATGAAGATCACATCGGCATCAATCTCGTTCAGGTTCTCAATCAGGGCACCATGACCACCGGGACGGAACAGCAGCGAGCCGTCATCGTTTCGGAACGGCGTGTTGTCGGCATTGGCGGCCACCGTATCGGTACTGGGTTTCTGCTCAGAGAAAGAGATATTGTATTTGATGCCATACTTCCGTGCGAAGCCATCTTTCTTCTCTGCCACTTTCTTCTCAAAAAAGGCGATGTGCTCATGACTGACGGTAAAGTGCACGTTGGCCTCACCATTGCTGGCAGCATAGAGCGCACCTTCCACCAAGTGTTCCTCCATCGGCGTGCGCGGACCTTCGGGATATTTGTGGAACAGCAACATGCCTTTGGGCAGCTGACCATAGTTCAAGCCCTCGGGACGTAACATATTGGCAGCCACGGTCTTGTACTTCCCATCAGCGATGAGGGCCTTGATCCCCTTACCTTCGTTCTTCAGACAGACGGCATCTAATGCATCGTAGAAGGCGAATTTCTCCAGGTTATCAAAATACTTCTTCTCGAAATCAGTGGTAGGCACATCATAGGGTGCATCGACAAAGGCGAACATGTCTTTGAACATACGACTGGCAGCACCACTGGCAGGGACGAATTTCACGATTTTCTTCCCCTCAGCCTTATAGGCTTTCCAAGTGTTTACCATCTGCTGGCGCTCTTCTGCCGTCAGTGCTTCAATGCCATGACCAATGCTGGCAGCTGCTTCCAGTTTCAAGAAAGGAAACCCTGTCTTAAACTCTTCCAGTTGTACGTTAATCTGCTCTTCTGAAATACCTTTCAGTGCGATTTGTTCTAAGTCTTGTTGTGATAGCATAATTATAGTAGTTTTAAAGATTATATATTTCTGCCTACAAATGTAAGCATTTTATTTGAAACACATCACAAAAACCACAAAAACTTTGAAAAAACTAACGCAAACAGAGTCAAAATATGCCGAAAACAGAGGTAATTTACATGGAAAACAGAGCCTAATTGCATGAAAAGTAGGGCCTTATTGCATGAAAAGTAGAGCCTAATTGTGTTGAAATTAAAGCCTACTTAATGTTTACGTAGGCTCTACTTAATGTTTACGTAGAGTCTGTTTCGCGATCAAACAGAGTCTGTTTATAGACAAATAAGTATCTGACTACCTGACAAATAAAAGCAGATCAATAAACAAGACATCCAATCCGCCATGACAACACAGAGCACTTCCCAACTTCCCACTTTAGCTTTTGAAGAAAGATAAAGAATATAAATATATAGATATATATATTTATATATTTATATATATTGTAATATATATAAATATATAATATTTCTCTCTCACTATCGTCGATTTCTAAAGTGGGAAGTTGGGAAGTGGGAAGTTGGGAAGTTACTGTAAATTGGTAAATTTAGGCATATTGACGACAAATGCAATGCTGTCATGAATCAAAGAAAGGGAAAATTTGGTGATGTCGGAAAAAAGTTGTACCTTTGTAGCATGAAAACAGTACGACTGCTACTCACTGTCCTCTCCGTATTCGCAGTATCCCTGCATTCCCACTCGGAAAACGCTGACTCCATGATGGTTGACGCCATGGACTCGGTAGAAATCAGTCTGCTCACCTGCTCCCCCCACGAGGAGATCTACAGCCTGTACGGTCATACCGCCATCCGTATCCTCGACAAGCGCACTGGTGAGGATGTGGCTGTGAACTACGGAATGTTCTCGTTTCAGAAGCCCTATTTCGTCGTGCGTTTCATCTTCGGTCTCACCGACTATGAGATGGGCATCGACTCCTTCGAACGCTTCTGTCGGCAATACCAGTATTATGGCAGCAGTGTCACCCAGCAGGTGTTGAACCTCACCAACGAAGAGAAAGGGCGCATCCTCGCGGCGATCAACGAGAACTACATGCCTCAGAACAGGGTTTATCGCTACAACTACTTCTACGACAACTGTACAACACGCGCTGTAGATATGCTCACCACCCACCTTCCAGAAGCTCATGTCACATTCGCTGGTGAGGACGGGAAGTATCCTTCTTTCCGTGAGATGGTGCACAAATGTGTGGATCACCACCCTTGGTACCGCTTCGGCAACGACATGCTGTTAGGAGTGATGGCCGACCGTCCGACCGACAAACGGGGATGGCAGTTCCTGCCGGCGCATGCCATGGCCGACTTCGACAACGCACAGATCATCGGACAGGATGGCAGTCAGCGACAATTAGTGTCACGCCGTGAGACCATTGTACCTGCAGGAGTCCAGACGGTGGAAGAAGATTTCCCCCTGCGCCCGAACAGCGTATTCCTGATCCTCCTGGCCATCACCATGGCTGTCACTGTGGCAGAAGCCTACTCGAAGAAGCTGCTGTGGGGCTATGATGCCCTGCTGATGCTACTGTGCGGCCTGGCAGGCATCGTCCTGTTCCTCATGCTGTTCTCGCAACACCCCACCGTACGGGTGAACTTCCAGCTCCTGCTGCTGAACCCCCTACCCCTTTTCCTTCTCTGGAGGATGATCAGACGCTCAAGGAAGGAGATCCCCGACAAGCAATTTGCCGGGTGGACAGTGCTGATCTGCCTGTTCTTCATCGGAGGCATCTGGCAGCACTATGCAGAAGGAATGTATCTTCTGGCATCATCTTTGCTGTTAAGGAACGTGTGGCGGATGTCCCGTCAACATCAAACAAAGACATCATCATAAGCATTGGCATTGAATAAAAGACAATTCACCGCGGCACTGATTGCCATCCTCGCCTCAACGATTCAGGCGCAGGCACAACAAACTCCCAGACTGGTCGTGAACATCGCCATCGATCAGCTGTGCACCGATTACATGGAAGCCTTCACGCCTTATTTCGGTACTGAAGGATTCAGGAAGGTCATGTCGCGGGGAAAGGTCTATGAGAATGCCGCCTATACGTTCACACCCGTGGATTGTGCCTCTGCCGTGGCCTCCCTCGTCACCGGATCCTGTCCGTTCTACAACGGCATCATGGCAGCACGATGGCTCGACAGAAGTACGCTGCGCCCCATCGGTTGCACCGAAGATCCGCAGTATTTCGGGGTGTTCACCACCGACAAGGCCTCTCCGAAGAACCTGCTGACATCCACCATCGGGGATGAACTGAAAGTAGCCACGACAGGAAAAGCCCTCGTCTATGCCATTTCCCAGGAAAGGGATGCTGCCATCCTGTCAGCCGGTCATGCCGCCGACGGTGCCTTCTGGAAAGACCGTAACACGCAGAACTGGTGCAGTAGCAGTTTCTACATCAAGAAAACACCCGCCTGGCTCACCGAATACAACAACACCGTGGGTGGCAGGAAGAAGAAAACGGAGTTTGAGCAGCTGACGGAGCTGACGAACCTCGCTATCTTGTGCATCGAACGCTCGGGCATGGGAACAGACAATGTCACCGACCTGCTGAATGTGACGCTTGATGCCACACCAGATATGACGGGGAAGAAAAGCACCGACTGGCAGAATGCACTGACACAGACATACATCAACCTTGACCGTCAGCTGGCTGACCTGATCGCTACCATCGAGAACAAGGTCGGAGCCCAGAACGTGGTGTTCTACCTCACAGGAACAGGGCATGTGGAAGATCCCGTTGACGACTACCGACACTATGGTGTTCCCGCCGGAACATTCTATATCAACCGCACCGCCAACCTGCTGAACATGTACCTCGGTGCCTTATACGGTTCTGACAGATATGTGGAAGGCTGCAGCAGGAATCAGATTTATCTAAACCTCAAACTGATTGAGCAAAAGAGACTGAACCTAAGAGAGTTACTCTCCCTGTCACGATCATTCCTCCTGCAGTGCGACGGTGTGCTGAACACCCATTCCAAGGAGACACTGTTCGACTCAGAGCAGAGCGATGTACTCAAGGTGCGTAACGGCTACAATGCCAGTGTGGGCGGAGACCTCCTCGTGGAGACCATCCCCGGCTGGCAGATGTACAACGAGGACACACAGGAAATCAGTGTGAACAGTCTGCGAAACATCTGCTTCCCGATCATTATCTATGGTGCGCAGGTGGCTCCACAGAAGATAACAAAACCCGTCACGGTTGACCGTATTGCGCCAACCATCGCAAAAACCATCCATATCAGGGCTCCCAATGCCTGTCCTGCCCTCCCCCTGCCATAGGAAAACATGAGAAGAAAATCCTGTTTTTCCTTTTGCATTTCACTCGACTTTTCGTAACTTTGCGCTTTACAAGCGCGAAATTACTCGGTCTCAGCAAAAAAAAGAAAAAAGTTTCTTTGTTTTGCGTTCGACTTTTCGTAACTTTGCGCTTTACAAGCGCGAAATTACTCGGTCTCAGCAAAAAAAGAAAAAAGTTTCTTTGTTTTGCGTTCGACTTTTCGTAACTTTGCACACTCAAATTGTACAGAATAAAATAAAAACAAATATAGAATGGGATTTAACAATTTCTTAAAGTCATTGTTTGGCGATAAGTCAACACGTGACATGAAGCTGATCCAGCCCCTTGTAGAAAAGGTGAAGGAAGCCTATCCGGCCATTCAGGCACTAAGCAATGACGAGCTCCGTGCCAAGACCAAGGAGATTCAACAGTATGTGCAGGATTCTGCCAAGGAACAGAAAGAACAGATCGAAGCACTGAAAGCGAAGATCGAAGACACCCCCATCGATGAGCGTGAGGTGATCTTCAACGAGATCGACAAACTTGACAAGGAAGCGCTTGAGATCTACGAGAAAGCCCTCGACGAGGTGATGCCCGTGGCCTTCAGTATCGTGAAAGAGACGGCACGGCGTTTCGCCGAGAATGAGGAGACCGTGGTGACGGCCACCGACTTCGACCGTGAGTTAGCAGGAGATCCTGCCAAGGATTTCATCACCATCGACGGAGACAAAGCCATCTATCACAACCACTGGACTGCCGGTGGCAACGACCTGAAATGGGAGATGATCCACTACGACGTGCAGCTCTTCGGTGGTGAGGTACTCCATCAGGGAAAGATCGCCGAGATGGCAACAGGTGAAGGTAAGACCCTCGTGGCTACCCTCCCCGTGTTCCTGAATGCCCTGACAGGTAACGGCGTCCATGTAGTGACCGTGAACGATTACCTGGCCAAGCGTGACTCTGAGTGGATGGGACCGCTGTATATGTTCAACGGTCTGAGTGTGGACTGTATCGACAAGCACCGTCCGAACTCACCGGAACGCCGCAAAGCCTATCAGGCAGACATTACTTTCGGAACGAACAACGAGTTCGGTTTCGACT
>DETG01000076.1:566-1448 GCA_002361535.1 Prevotella sp. UBA3294 | reverse complement strand
ACCTGCGTGACAACATGGCCATCTCCCCTGCCGACCTGGTTCAGAGAAGACATAACTACGCCATCGTCGATGAGGTTGACTCAGTGTTGATCGATGATGCACGAACACCGCTCATTATCTCTGGTCCTGTGCCCAACGGTGATGACCAGATGTTCGAGGAGTACCAGCCGCTGGTGGAGAAACTGGTGGGCGTGCAGCGACAGTTAGCAACCCAGTACCTTGCTGATGCCAAGCAGAAGATTGCCGAGGGAAACCAGCTCATGGAAGCAGGGAAGAAGAAAGAGGGACAGGAGAAACTCGATGAGGGATTCCTGAGTCTGTACCGCTCTCACAAGTCACTCCCGAAGAACAAGCCGCTGATCAAATTCCTCTCTGAGGATGGTATCAAGAGCGGTATGCTCAGAACAGAGGAGATCTACATGGAGAACAACAACCGACGGATGCCCGAGGCCATTGAGCCCCTGTACTTCGTTGTGGATGAGAAACTGAACTCCTGCGACCTCACCGACAAGGGTACGGCATGGTTAGCTCAACAGGTGGGCAACGACCAGCTGTTCGTGCTGCCAGACATCACCACAGAACTGTCGGCCTTAGAGAACGAGAACCTCACGGAGGAGGAGCGCATCCAGAAGAAAGACGAGATACTGTCACACTATGGTGTACAGAGTGAGCGTGTGCACACCCTGCAGCAGCTGCTCAAAGCCTACACCATGTTCAACAAAGACGATGAGTACGTGGTGATGGACGGTGAGGTGAAGATCGTGGATGAGCAGACAGGACGTATCATGGAAGGCCGCCAATGGAGTGACGGACTGCACCAGGCTATCGAGGCCAAGGAGCATGTCAAGGTGAAGGAGGCCACACAGACCTTTGCCACCATCA
>DETG01000076.1:0-519 GCA_002361535.1 Prevotella sp. UBA3294 | reverse complement strand
ACTACTTCCGTATGTACCACAAGCTTGCCGGTATGACAGGTACCGCCTCAACGGAAGCCGGAGAGTTCTGGGATATCTACAAACTGGATGTGGTGGAGATCCCCACCAACCGCCCAGTGATCCGCAACGACCAGGATGACCGTATCTATAAGACGGCACGCGAGAAATACAACGCTGTGATCGAGGAGATCGAGGAGATGCGTAACGCCGGGCGTCCGACCCTGGTGGGTACAACCTCCGTGGAGATCTCCGAACTCCTGTCACGTATGCTGAACCTGCGCCATATCCCCCATCAGGTGTTGAACGCCAAACTGCACCAGAAAGAGGCCGACATCGTAGCCAATGCCGGACAGAGCATCGACGGCAAGGGTGCCGTGACCATCGCCACGAACATGGCCGGTCGTGGTACCGATATCAAGCTGTCGCCGGAAGTGAAGGCGGCAGGCGGTCTGGCCATCATCGGTACGGAGCGCCATGAGAGTCGCCGCGTCGATCGCCAGCTGCGTGGTCGTGCCGGTC
>DETG01000105.1 GCA_002361535.1 Prevotella sp. UBA3294 | reverse complement strand
GTAGCCTCGCAGTCGATGGCGATGTCCTTCTCTTTGTTTCCTGCCACACGCTTACCCGTATTGGGATCGATCTCAATGATACGGATAAAGCCGAAATAGGTGCCATAGGAAGCCCAGAGCCTGCCTGTCGTGGGATCCAAGAGCAATCCGGGATCGATGGCATCGGCATCTTCCATACCGTCGGAGGAAGCAACCTCGATGGCATCAGTATATTTGAAGTCGGGTGACTTCGGATCAAGGGTTTTGTTCCACATGGTGAGGATCCGTCCGTTATGACCGCCGCCTAAGCCACCGCCGGTGGCACCATAGATCACCAAATAGCGGTCGCCGATCTTCAACACATCGGGAGCAGCACCGCCACCGGGGCGTTCCGCACCACTGTTCCATGTCCAGCCATCCTCAGAGATCAGACCGCCGCCACCTGTTCCGAACGTATAGTATTTTCCATCACACTCAGCGATCGTGGAAGGGTCGTGGATATAGGGACGACCAATCTGTGCCTGTGCGCTTTGTGCCAACAGCAAGGCTGCCGTCATGGCAGCGCCTGCCCATGTATATTTGAAAGATTTTGTTTTCATCACCTTATTATTATTTATATCTTACAGAATAGTTCTTGACGGGTTGTCCCTTCTCGTCAATGAAACGTACACAGAAATCACTCATACCCGGACCATTGATCACAGCACCACGCAGGATGTTACGGCCCTTCTTCAACGTCAGACGAGGAGACACACAGTCATCCTTCACCATACGGCGGTCACCGGAGAGCAGGACAGCCTCCTCACCATTGAGCCACCACATCGAGGCTGAGTTGGATCCTACGGCCAGACGCACATTCTTGATCTCCTCAGGACAGTCGATCACGGTAACAGCCCAGAAGAGCACACCATACATCTGCTTCTCCAACCCTGTAGCGAAACGGAACAGTTTCACGTTGTAGAGCTTACTGTCGAGGGCATGCCACTCTAATGTCTGCTCACCCACCTTCACCTTCTTACCAGCCTTAGGGACATCGGTGAACTGTCCTTTGAAATACAACGTGTCGAACGCTGCCCTCAGATAGGTATCCGTGAACACCGTGTTACTACGGTTGGGTTTGTTGATAGGCTCTAACAAGAGCCAACGACGAACGAATCCGTCAGCATCGGGCGACATCGTCGGCGCAGAGGATTGTTCGAAATACATGTCGAGGCTTGGTGCTTTTCCTTGAGCATTGCCAGAAAGACAAGCCATGCATCCAGCCAGGATGAAAAACATTTTAATTTTCATATTTTAATTGTAGGTAATAAGTGCGCCCCAAGGGCACAATGAAACGTTAGAAAATACGATGGCAAAAGTACAAAAAAACAAGCACACGGAGTTTCCTCTATGTATCATATTCCTTTCTTGATGAAACAACCGGCCTCATCTCCCCTCTATCATCTTTCCTTACTCGTCTTTCCTCGCTATCGCCCGTGCCACAGTAAACGCAGTGGTCCACGCTGCCTGAAAATTAAAGCCGCCCGTGATGCCATCGATGTCGAGCACCTCACCGGCAAAGAACAACCGAGGCACCACCCTGCTCTCCAACGTATTGGGATGAACACTCTTCAACGACACACCGCCGCAGGTGACAAACTCTTCCTTGAAGGCGGCACGGGAGATGATCTGATAGCTGTCGTTACACAAGGTGTTCACCAAACGGTTCTGCTCTTTCTTACTGAGCTCGCCACACCGCACATCCATCCGTTCCCCGACACTCTTCGTCAGCAGATAGTTCCACAGACGTTGCGGCAGACCGAAAGGATTGATGTTGGAGAGATGACGCTGGGGATAGTCGGAAAAAGTAGCACGTAATTGTTGTACGACCTCTGCATCGGTGGCATGCACCCAGTTCACGTGAAGCGGTGACTGATAGGATGCCGCATGCAGATGGCGAGCCGCAAAACTGGAGAGCTTGAGGATGGCCGGACCGCTCATTCCCCAGTGAGTGATGAGCAAAGCACCGTCGGAGAGGAACTTTGTGCCTGGGATCTGCACTGTAACGGGATCCACCACTGTGCCCATCAGCGACTGCAACGAAGGATCGTGGATACCGAAGGTGAACAGCGAGGGAACAGGCTCTTCGATGTCATGACCCAGATCAGCCAGCCACTGCAGACCAGAGAGTTTGGGGGAGCCTCCTGTGGTGACGGCCACGTAATCATACTCAGAGAGTGCAGAGAGGGTATTGACGGGATGCTCCAAACGGATCACGACCCCTAACCGACGTGCTTCACGCAGGAAACAGTCGATGATGGTATGGGAGTCTTGCGAGGCTGGGAACACACACTGGTCGGCTTGTACTACTAATCGCACACCGTGACGCTCAAACCATTGGTAAGCATCTCGCTGGTTGAAGACATGAAACAACCGCTTGAGGAGACGATGGCCGCGCGGATAGACCTGCGAGAGATCGGAAATACCCTCGAAGGTGTTGGTGCAGTTGCACCTGCCACCACCCGACACCTCCACTTTCGAAAGGACACGACGTCCACGCTCGAAGAGGGTCACCTCCATCTCGGGCATCATCTCCTTGAGATTGATGGCAAGGAAGAATCCCGCTGCACCACCACCGATAATCGCTGTTCTCATAAGGCTTTGTTTGATTGACGATGACTGATTCCTGTAAAAATCCATGCAAAGATAAACAATAATCAACAAAAAGTTGTATCTTTGCATTCTAAAATATAAAAAATGAAGGTACGTATCTTACTCTTGCTGATGCTAGTCATCCCTCTCATCAGTAGCACTCACCCTCAAGAAGAGGCGATGAGACAATGGGTGGCTGGTACGGCGGTATCGGAAAAAGACGTGACTGCCTACGGTATCGATAACTGTTTCGTCGCTGAGGAGATCAGTGATGCTGTGTTCGCCAGGATGTGGAAGAAATCCTATAAGACGAACTGCACCGTGCCACGCAGTGACCTGCGCTATCTGCGGGTGCTCCATCGCGACAAAGACGGGCGGATCCTGTTGGGAGAGATGGTGTGCAACAAAAGAATCGCCAACGATCTGGTGGAAATATTCCGCGAACTCTACAAGGCCGCCTACCCCATCGAACAGATGGTACTCATCGACAACTATGATGCCGATGACGAGCTGTCCATGGAACAGAACAACAGCAGCTGTTTCAACTTCAGGGCTATAGCCGGTACCAAGAAACTCTCTAATCATGCGAAGGGGATGGCGGTGGATATCAACACTCTCTACAACCCTTATTACCGGCCACGTGACAACAGACCACCCTTAGTGCAGCCTACCAATGGCAAGCCCTATCTCAACAGGAAACGGAAGTTCCCCTACAAGATCGTGAAGGGTGACCTCTGCTACCGGCTGTTCATACAACATGGCTTCACCTGGGGTGGATCATGGCGTACCAGCAAGGACTATCAGCATTTTGAAAAAGAATAACAAGTGAAAGGATTTTTGAATATGGACTATACCGACAAGAAATCTCTGAATGCCTATCTGAACGAGATCAGTGGGGAGGAACTGCTGAGCAATGAACAGGAAAACATGCTGGCAGAACGTATCCGGCAAGGTGACACAAAGGCTCTGAATGAGCTGACAAGTGCGAACCTGCGCTATGTGGTGACAGTGGCGAAGCAATATATAGGACGCGGGCTGGCTTTAGAGGATCTGATCAGCGAAGGTAATATCGGAATGATAAAGGCAGCGGCACGCTTCGATGCCAGTAAAGGAAAACGCTTTGTGGCTTTTGCCGCCCCGTTTATCAGAAAACAGATCGAACAGGCTCTTGACGAACAGACCGGACTCTACAGGATTCCGGAAAAGGAGATGACAGCAGCAGAGAAAAAACGCAGTCAGCCCTTGTCGATGGAAGAGCCGATTCCCGCTGGCAGCCAGAATAACTTCAACCTGCTGAACGTGCTGGAGAACGAAGACTCTCCTCTTGCCGACAAGCAAGCGGAACAGGAGGCTTTGGCAACACAGATTGAAACGGTGATCAACGTATTGGATGAACGTGAGCAGACAATCATAAGACACTTCTTCGGCATCGGTGCCCCGCATCTCACCATGATGGAGATCGGAACGAAGATGGGCCTGAAGCGTGAACGTGTCCGTCAGATTCGTGACAAAGCCGTGAGAAAGCTGCGCAAGGCCAACAGCCATCTGGCGGAACTGCAATAGTTTTAATCCTTTCAAGAGAAAGATTCCCATCCATACATGATATACCCCCAAACCTTTGAAAAGAAAATAGGCTTCGACGAGATCAGGGCATTGCTCCGAGAGGAGTGCCTGAGTACGTTAGGAAAAGAGAAAGTAACGGAGATGACCCTCTCGGTGAAGGCTGAAGAAATCAATGAGTATCTGGAACAGACAAAGGAGTTCCGACGAATCCAAGAGGAGGCAGACGACTTCCCCTTGCAGTATTTCTTCGATGTCAGAGCATCGGTGAGCCGACTGAGACTGGAAGGAACTCACCTGGAGGAGGAGGAACTGTTCGACCTGAAACGATCTCTGGAAACGATACTGGGTATCGTGAGATTCCTGAACCGTTCTGAGGAAGAACCGCTCTACCCTGCCCTGCAACGGATGACCGTCGACGTGATGACCTTCCCACAACTGATCCGGCGCATTGACATGATTCTCGATAAGTTCGGGAAGGTAAAAGACACTGCATCTCCGGAACTGGGAAATATCAGACGGGAACTGGCAAAGACTGAGAACAGTATCTCGCGTACCTTATATAATATATTACGGTCGGCACAAAGTGAAGGACTGGTGGAGAAGGATGTGACACCGGCCATGCGCGACGGCAGACTGGTGATTCCCGTAGCACCAGGACTGAAAAGAAAGATCAAGGGTATCGTGCACGATGAATCGGCTTCGGGAAAGACTGTCTTCATCGAACCTGCAGAGGTGGTGGAAGCCAATAACCGAATACGTGAGTTGGAAGCAGAGGAACGAAGGGAGATCATCCGTATCCTCACGGAATTTGCCAAGGAGGTGCGCCCGTACGTGGAAGAGATCATACACTCTTATCTGTTCCTGGCACATATCGACTTTATCCGTGCCAAAGCCATGCTGGCCAGAAAGATACATGCCATGGAGCCACATGTGGGAAACAGCCCACATATCGACTGGGTTCAGGCCGTCCACCCTTTGCTACAGCTATCGTTGGAGAAACAAGGAAAAAAAGTGGTGCCCTTGGACATCATACTCACCCAGGAGAAAAGAATCCTGATCATTTCAGGACCAAACGCCGGAGGAAAATCTGTCTGCCTGAAGACAACTGGATTGCTTCAATATATGCTTCAATGCGGTTTGTCGGTACCGATGAGAGAAAACAGCAAAACAGGGGTTTTCCAGAATATCCTCATAGACATCGGTGACGAGCAGAGTATAGAGAACGACCTCAGTACCTACTCCAGTCACTTGCTGAACATGAAGAATATGATGAGAACAGCCAACGACAAGACACTGATCCTCATCGATGAGTTCGGAACGGGAACGGAACCACAGATTGGTGGAGCCATCGCCGAGAGCGTACTGAAACAGTTCTGCCAAAAAGGAACATGGGGCGTCATCACCACCCACTACCAGAACCTGAAACATTTCGCCGACCAACATCCAGGGGTGGTGAACGGTGCCATGCTCTACGACCGTCATCAGATGCAGGCACTCTTCCAACTGCAGATAGGACAACCCGGCAGTTCGTTCGCCATTGAGATTGCCAGGAAAATCGGTCTTCCCGAAGAGGTGATCCAAGATGCCTCCAACATGGTGGGCAGCGATTATATCCAAAGCGACAAATATCTTCAGGATATCGTTCGTGATAAACGTTACTGGGAAAGTAAACGACAGAACATCCACCAACATGAGAAAACCATGCAGCAGACCATCGCCCGATACGAAAAAGAGGTGAAGGAACTGGAACAACAACGTAAGGAGATCCTGAACAGAGCAAAGGAACAAGCACAGGAATTGCTGCGGGAGAGCAATAGAAAGATTGAAAACGCCATTCGGGAGATACGGGAATCACAGGCCGAAAAAGAGGAGGCAAAGCGTATCCGTGAGGAACTGAACACCTTTAAACAGCAAATCGAAGACGTGGATGCAACGGCAAACGATGAAATGATTGCCCGGAAAATCAAACAGATCCAGGAACGCAAGGAACGGAAAGAGAAACGGAAACGTGAGAAAGCCGAAAGAACGGCTGCACTGCAACAGAAACCTACGACTCCCATAGAAAAGGGAAAAAATGTACTCACGGCAGGATCAACAGTTCGTATCAAAGGACTGACCTCGGTAGGTAAGATAGAATCCATCGACGGGAAGATGGCCACAGTCATCTTCGGTGATATGCGTACCAGAATGCGACTGGAACGGTTAGAATCTGCAGAGGAGAAGAAAAAGACAGAGACGAAAGAGGGATCAGGGGTGAGTAACCTACAGACTTTCACACCCTCCTACTCCTCCTCTACACGGGAAGCCATCGATAAACGGAAACTCAACTTCAAACAAGATCTGGACGTTCGGGGCATGAGAGGCGATGAAGCTATCAATGCCGTGACCTATTTCATCGATGATGCCATCTTGGTGGGTGTGAGCCGAGTACGTATCCTACACGGCACTGGCTCTGGTATCCTGCGGCAATTGATCCGTGAATACCTCGCAGCCATCCCCAACGTTACGCACTTTGCAGATGAACACGTACAATTCGGCGGTGCAGGCATCACAGTGGTTGATCTGGATTGAGACACCATCTCATAGCAAAACAAAAAGAAAGGCTCGTCATCACGACGAGCCTAATTTCTGATACATAACTAAAACTAACTTCTAATAACAAAACTAATAACTCAATTTCTATAGACTAATAACCTATTAACTCAAAGCATCTATTGATTCTTATTTCTTATTGGTGATGCAAAGGTACAGTAAAAATAACTGACTGCAAAATTTTCGACGAATGAAATTTGAGAATGAAACAATAGACAAACGCATTGATACAAAATGAAACAAAAGAGAAGACTTTTCTTTTTGTCTAAAAAACATTTGATTTTATTTCATGTGTGCTGATATTGTGAAAGTTATCACAACACCAACCTCAATTTACATTGAGGACACAACTAAATAAAAAGAAAAGTGAATCAAAATTCGAGACAGAGATAACGGATGGCGTGGGTATTCACTTATCTTCAACGGGAGGTTCTGGACTACCTACTACAAATAAGACAAGCAAAACCCACGCCAATAATTATCATCTTACCAGATGGTACGGAACAATATCCGCTGCCGTGCTCTTGTCATCCATGTAGTTATCAGGTAATCGTCCAGGATTTCCGTCGATTGACAAATAGCTATATGCCTCGAATCAAGTCAAAGACCGCAAGATCCCTTACGAAATCTGCGATGCAAAGATAAGCATAATATCTGAGAAAAAAAAACTTTTTCATAAAAAAGTAGCGAACGAAAGAAAAAAGATTGCCCCGCAACTTGTCGTGCGGGGCAATCCATTTGGTATCGTGCGAATAAAACTACTTCACCTTGTCAACAATAGCCTTGAATGCCTGAGGATTATTCATGGCGAGATCGGCAAGCACCTTACGGTTGATTTCAATACCAGCCTTGTGCAGGGCACCCATCAGCTGTGAATAACTCAGTCCCTCCATGCGGGCAGCAGCATTGATACGCTGTATCCACAATGCACGGAAATTACGCTTCTTGTTACGACGATCACGATAAGCATAGGTCAGACCTTTCTCCCAAGTATTTTTGGCAACGGTCCAAACATTCTTACGGGCTCCAAAGTAACCACGTGTAAGCTTAAGAATTCTCTTTCTCCTTGCTCTTGAAGCAACATGATTTACTGATCTTGGCATAATTTTGTTCCTTTCTTAATTAATGATTAACGGAGGCAGAGCAAATCGCGTACCTGCTTCAAGTTACTGTTGTCAACGATTGCCTGATGAACCAGGTTTCTCTTCTGCTTCTTGGTCTTCTTTGTCAGAATGTGGCTGTGATAAGCGTGGTGACGCTTGATCTTGCCTGTACCGGTGAAACGAAATCTTTTCTTGGCACCGGAATTTGTCTTTACTTTTGGCATTTTTTTAATCTTTAAATGGTTATTATTACAGACAGCCACGCATATACCGGGCGCGCCATCTTCTTTCTCATATAAAATGGAGGATTCACATCCTACCCTTGCTTCTTCAGTTTCTTCAGGATGTCATCACCACCCTTCACATTGGCGAAAAGGCCACCATTAGCTGGCATCTCATCCTGTGCCGACTCAGCGGTTTTCTCTGCCTGTTTCTGAAGGGCTGCTTCCTTGGCTTCAGCCTCTCGTTTCTCACGATCGAGTTTCTGCTGACTTTTCTTAGCGACTCCTGCTTTCTTCGGGGAAAGGTACAAGAACATCTTCTTCCCTTCCAAGCTGGGCATCTGCTCTACCTTACCATACTCTTCCAAGTCGTTAGCAAACCTCAGCAAGAGGACTTCGCCCTGCTCTTTGAACAAAATGCTTCGTCCACGGAAGAAAACATACGCTCTCACTTTATTACCCTCTTCGAGGAACTCTTTAGCGTGCTTCAGTTTGAAGTTGTAATCATGGTCGTCGGTCTGAGGTCCGAAACGGATTT
>DETG01000028.1:1135-3426 GCA_002361535.1 Prevotella sp. UBA3294 | reverse complement strand
ACATCGGTAGGATCACCGGACCGCATGAAGGAAGTAACAAAACTGGTCACCAAGTCTGGTGAGCCCGTTTTCGTGGTATTGTCAGCGATGTCAGGTACCACCAATTCCCTGGTGGAAATCTCTGACTATCTCTACAAAAAGAACCCGGAAGGTGCCAATGAGGTCATTAACACCTTGGAGCGTAAGTACATGAAACATATCGAGGAACTGTACTCCACGGAGGAGATGAAGACAGTGACCCGTGACTTCATCGTGTCTGAAATGAACTATCTGCGCTCGTTTACCAAAGAACTCTTCACCTCTTTTGAAGAGAAGAGCATCGTGGCACAGGGTGAGATGATGTCCACCAATATGGTTGTGAACTACATGAAGGAACAGGGCATCAAGGCGGTATTGCTCAACGCCCTTGATTTCATGCGTACGGATAAGAACTCAGAGCCAGACCCTGCTTATATCCGGGAAAAGCTCTCCACTATCATGGAGAATAACGAGGGACAGCAGGTGTATGTCACACAAGGGTTTATCTGCCGTAACGCCTACGGTGAGATTGACAACCTGCAACGTGGAGGTTCCGACTATACCGCATCACTGATTGGTGCTGCCTTGAATGCTGAGGAGATTCAGATATGGACTGACATCGACGGTATGCACAACAATGATCCCCGTGTGGTGGACAAGACCGCACCGGTTCATCAGTTGCATTTCGAGGAGGCTGCCGAGCTTGCCTACTTCGGAGCCAAGATCCTCCACCCCACCTGCGTACAGCCTGCCAAATATGCAGGCATCCCTGTCCGTCTGCTGAACACCATGGATCCTGATGCAGAGGGAACGACCATCAGCAACCACACGGAATATGGCAAGATCAAGGCGGTGGCTGCCAAGGACAACATCATCGCTATCAAGATCAAGTCAAGCCGCATGCTTCTTGCCACGGGTTTCTTGCGTAAGGTATTTGAGATTTTCGAGAGTTACCAGACTCCTATCGACATGGTATGTACCTCTGAGGTGGGTGTCTCTATGTCTATCGACAACTCCTCACATTTAGGAGAGATTGTCGATGAGTTGAAGAAATACGGAACAGTGACTGTGGACACCGGCATGTGTATCATCTGTGTGGTGGGTGACCTCGACTGGTCGAACATCGGTTTTGAAACGCTGACGCTCGATGCCATGAAGAACATCCCCATCCGTATGGTCAGCTATGGCGGTTCCAACTATAATATCTCCTTCCTGATCCGTGAGGAAGACAAGAAGCGTGCCCTCCAGAGTCTGAGTGACACCTTATTTAATAAATAACAAAGCAGCAACACAACACAATGACAAAAGGACAATTCCCAACAGGAAAATTCCAACAGCTCCGCACGCCGTTCTACTATTACGACGCGGAGCTGTTGCGAAAGACTTTGCAGACCATCAATGACGAGGCTGGCAAGCACGAGGGCTTCGTGGTGCATTATGCCGTCAAGGCAAATGCCAACCCTCAACTGCTGCGTACCATCCGGCAGGCGGGTCTTGGTGCCGACTGTGTGAGCGGGGGTGAGATAGAGGCTTCCATCAAGGCGGGGTTCCCTGCCTCAAAGATCGTCTTCGCCGGTGTCGGAAAGAGCGACTGGGAGATCAACCTCGGTCTTGACAACGACATTTTCTGCTTCAACGTGGAAAGTATTCCCGAACTGGAGGTCATCAACGAGCTTGCCACCCAGAAAGGGAAGGTGGCACGTGTCGCCTTCCGTCTGAACCCTAATGTGGGAGCACATACCCATGCCAATATCACGACAGGACTGGCAGAGAACAAGTTCGGCATCGCCATGCGTGACATGATGAGTGTCATTGAGGAAGCATCCCATATGGAGCATATCAAGGTGGTGGGTCTTCATTTCCATATCGGCAGCCAGATACTGGACATGGGCGATTTCGAGGCTCTCTGCAACCGTGTCAACGAACTGCAAAACGAGTTGGAGCGTCATCGCATCATTGTGGAGCATATCAATGTGGGAGGCGGTCTTGGTATTGACTACCAGCACCCTAACCGTGTTCCCATCCCCGACTTCAAAGCTTATTTCGATACGTATGCCAAGAAACTGAAGTTACGCCCTGGGCAGACCCTGCATTTTGAGCTCGGTCGTGCTGTGGTGGCTCAATGTGGTAGTCTTATCACACGTACCTTATATATTAAGAAAGGAGCCGTCAAACAGTTCTGCATCGTGGATGCCGGTTTTACTGACCTCATCCGTCCCGCCCTCTATCAGGCTTACCATAAGATAGAGAACATCACCAGTGAGGAACCCGCA
>DETG01000028.1:0-1015 GCA_002361535.1 Prevotella sp. UBA3294 | reverse complement strand
CGTCGTGGCGACCTATTGGCGATACGCTCGGCAGGTGCCTATGGTGAGATCATGGCATCTCAATACAATTGTCGCTGTCTGCCGAAAGGCTATACAAGTGATGAAATCTAACAAGCCAAGATGTTAAACGATACTAAGAAGGAAACAAACATACAACTATCTGTCGTGATAGTCGTTCACAACGAGGATACGGTGCTGGCGGAGAATCTCCCTGCCTTCCTGAACATGTCGTGCGATACCCCTTACGAGGTCATCGTGGTGGATGACACCTCCAACGACAACACCTCGGATATACTGAAACAACTGAAAGAGGAATATCCGACACTCCATACCACCTTCCTTCCTAAGTCGGTGGCAAATCCCAGCCGTCTGCAACTCGCCTTGTATATCGGGGCGAAAGCGGCCAAGAGCAACTGGATCGTCATTGCCGATATCCACCGTCCTCCCAGGTCATCAGAATGGATAGACGGTCTGGCAAGAGAGACGGCTTCTGGTATCTCCGAGGTCGTGATGATATATACCAACCGTAAAACCCCGGAGTTCGTGGATTACCGGTCTTTCTCCCAGTTGGAGGATGCCATCCCCTTATTACAGAAGACGGAACGACGCTCCGGAAAGGGACATCAGGGACAGCTTCTGAAGATGAAAAGGGGCATCTATGATGCCGTGGCTATACACAGGAACTGCATCTATGAGGCGATACGGCAATACGACCAACATATCAAAGGCAGCAAACTGATGGGCTTGCGCATGTTGGTTTTTTGGAAAAGCTGAGCACCATGAGGATACTTCATTACATACCCAAGAGCGACAGCATGATCACCAGTTACGTGGACATGCTGGTAAACAGTATGGGTCTGGAGGCAGAGAACACCATCGTGAGCGAAGAGGCTGCCGCCAAGGAAAAACTGCAAAGTATCCATTTTGACATTCTGCATATCCATGGGTGCTGGCGCTATTCCGCCTATCGTATCCTTAAACTTGCCCTCAAGAAAGGAGCCCGCATGGTATTGTC
>DETG01000045.1:11771-13696 GCA_002361535.1 Prevotella sp. UBA3294 | reverse complement strand
ACGGATTCGAACTGGTGAGGCGCATACGGCGCTTCGACACCGCCACACCGGTGCTCTTCCTCACCGCACGGTCGGCCATCGACGACGTGGTGAAGGGATTCGAACTGGGCGCCAACGACTACCTGAAGAAACCCTTCAGCATGCGCGAGCTCATCGTGCGCCTCAAGGCACTGGCCGAACGCAACAAACCCGCCGGCGACAGCAACACGCAGCAGAAAATACAGATTGGCGAGTATATCTTCCACCCCAAACAGCAGAAACTGGAGGCATTCGGCGTGATGCAGGACCTCTCCTTCCGCGAAAGCCGCATACTGCTCAAACTCTCGCAAAACCCCAACTCGGTGGTCAACGCGCAGGAGATACTGCTGGAGCTATGGGGCGACGACACCATCTACAACCAGCGCTCGCTGCACGTGTTCATCACCAAACTGCGGAAGAAAATGGCACACGACAAAAACATACGCATCGTCAACGCACGCAGCATAGGCTACAAACTCATCGTCGACGACGGCAACGCAAAATGACAGCCACCAACCGGAAAACCGGCCAAAACCGAAACACAGGGCATGAAAAAGGCGCAAACAACCCCTTTTTCATGCCCAAAATGTTTTTTCCAAATAATTTCTTCGTCTATTCGACCGAAAATGAGTAACTTTGGCCGATTTTTTATTAGATGTATTTATACAAGAAGTTTTTTTAGATGAACGTTATTACGAAAACAGTCTCTCTGCCTGACGGAAGAAGTATCAGCATAGAGACAGGGAAAGTGGCAAAACAGGCCGACGGAAGCGTTGTTCTGCGTATGAACAACACTGTGTTGCTGGCCACTGTTTGTGCCGCAAAGGATGCAGTTCCCGGAACAGATTTCATGCCTTTGCAGGTTGACTACAGAGAACAGTACTCCGCTGCCGGACGATTCCCCGGCGGATTCACGAAGCGCGAAGGCAAGGCCAGCGACAACGAGATCCTTACCTCCCGACTGGTTGACCGTGTGCTTCGCCCCCTCTTCCCCTCAAACTATCACGCTGAGGTATTTGTAAACGTGATGCTGCTCTCTGCCGATGGAGTAGATCAACCCGATGCACTGGCTGGCTTTGCTGCTTCAGCCGCTCTGGCTTGTTCAGATATTCCTTTCGAGTGCCCCATCTCTGAGGTACGTGTAGCACGTATCAACGGTGAGTATGTAATCAATCCTACCTTCGAGCAGATGAAGGAGGCCGACATGGATATCATGGTAGGTGCCTCTGCCGAGAACATCATGATGGTGGAAGGTGAGATGAAAGAGGTGAGCGAGCAGGACATGATCGGTGCCCTGAAAGCTGCCATGGCTGCCATCAAGCCGATGTGCGAGCTGCAGTCAGAGCTCAGCAAGGAACTGGGAACGGATGTGAAACGCGAATACGACCATGAGGTGAACGATGAGGTTCTGCGTGAGCGTATGAACAAAGAACTCTACCAGCCTGCCTACGACATCACCAAGCAGGCTTTGGAGAAGCAGGCACGTGCAGAGGCTTTCGAGAAGCTGTTGGCCGATTTCAAGGAGAAGTTCTTCGAGGAGCGTGCCAAAGCTGCCGAGAATGCAGATAACGCCGAGACTTCTGAGATCTCTGATGAGGAATATGAGGCCATGATGGATCGCTACTATCAGGATGTAGAACGCGATGCCATGCGCCGTTGCATCCTGGATGAAGGTATCCGTCTCGATGGTCGTAAATGCGATGAGATCCGCCCCATCTGGTGCGAGGTGTCTCCTCTGCCCATGCCTCACGGAAGTGCTATCTTCACCCGTGGTGAGACCCAGAGCCTCTCTACCTGTACGTTAGGCACCAAGCTCGATGAGAAACTGGTGGACGACGTGCTGGAGCACAGCTACATGCGTTTCCTCCTTCACTATAACTTTCCCCCGTTCTGTACGGGTGAGGCCA
>DETG01000045.1:0-11684 GCA_002361535.1 Prevotella sp. UBA3294 | reverse complement strand
GGCGCGGTCTGAAGGGTCAGATTCCTGAGGATTTCCCTTATACCGTACGTCTGGTTAGCCAGATCCTGGAATCCAACGGCTCTTCTTCCATGGCTACCGTTTGTGCTGGTACACTGGCACTGATGGATGCCGGCGTTCCCATGAAGAAGCCTGTGAGCGGTATTGCCATGGGACTGATCAAGAACCCTGGTGAGGAGAAATATGCTGTGCTGAGTGACATTTTGGGCGATGAGGACCACCTGGGCGATATGGACTTCAAGACCACTGGTACAAAGGACGGTCTGACAGCCACTCAGATGGATATCAAATGCGACGGTCTGTCGTTCGAGATCTTAGAGAAAGCCCTTATGCAGGCCAAGGCCGGTCGTGAGTATATCTTAGGAAAGCTCACTGAGACCATCGCTGAGTCGCGTGCAGAGCTGAAGCCACACGTACCGCGCATCGTGGCCTTCGAGATCCCGAAGGAGTTCATCGGTGCAGTGATTGGCCCGGGCGGAAAGATCATCCAGCAGATGCAGGAAGAGACAGGTGCTACCATCGTTATCGATGAGGTGGATGGCGTAGGTAAGATTCAGGTAAGTGCTCCCAACAAGGATGCCATCGATGCTGCTATCCGTAAGATCAAGGCTATTGTGGCTGTACCCGAGGTTGGCGAAGTATATGAAGGAACAGTACGTTCCATCATGCCTTACGGCTGTTTCGTAGAAATCCTGCCGGGCAAGGATGGTTTGCTGCACATCAGCGAGATCGACTGGAAGCGTTTGGAGACTGTTGAGGAAGCTGGTCTGAAAGAGGGCGACAAAATCACCGTGAAGCTTTTAGAGATTGATCCGAAGACCGGTAAGTACAAGCTCAGTCACCGCGTGCTCATTCCCAAACCAGAGGGATATGTAGAGCGTGAGCGCCGTCAGCGCCCCGATCGCAACGAGCGTCGCAACAACCGTAACAATGGCGAACGCCGCAACAACCGCAATAACGGTGAGCGCGGAGGTGAGCATGGCGGAAACCGCGAACAGAAGACGGGCAATTTCAACGACTACCATGATCCTATCGATCATGAGCCGAAAGATTTCAATGACACACTCGATCACATGGATTTCTAACCCATTGATCAATCAATATCATCGGGGATGCGCTGACAACGCATCCCCTTTTTGTTGCTTATGACATTCGATGGAACCTGTGATGCTTTGGTTGAAATATTAAAATAACTAAAAAATCATATATATAATAAGGTATATGGAAAAGTTTTATCTACTTTTGCATCCCAAATTCTAATTGATAATATCATTATGCAGAAAAATCTGGTCATCGTAGAAAGCCCGGCCAAGGCAAAAACCATTGAGAAATTCTTAGGCAAGGATTATAAGGTGATGTCGAGCTACGGGCACATCCGCGACTTGAAGAAGAAAGAAATCAGTATAGACATGGACTCTTTGGAGCCCGATTACGAGATTCCCGAAGAGAAGAAAAAGCTGGTGAGCGAACTGAAAAACAATGCCAAGAAAGCAGAGAACATCTGGTTAGCATCCGATGAAGACCGTGAGGGAGAAGCCATCTCCTGGCATCTCTGTGAGGTGTTGGGCCTTGATGAGGAGAAGACCAACCGTATCGTCTTCCATGAAATTACCAAGAATGCAATCTTAGAGGCTATCCAAAAGCCACGTCATTTGGATATGAATCTGGTGAATGCCCAGCAAGCCCGTCGCGTGCTCGATCGTCTGGTTGGTTTCAAACTCTCACCAGTTCTTTGGCGTAAGGTGAAACCAGCCCTGTCGGCAGGACGTGTACAAAGTGTGGCCGTACGACTGATTGTGGAGCGTGAACGTGAAATCCAGTCGTTCCACAGTGAACCTTACTATCGAGTAAATGCCATCTTCGGATTAACCCATAACGACGGTTCACAGAGTGAGGTTAAGGCCGAGCTTGACACCCGCTTCAAAACCCATGAGGAGGTACTGGCATTCTTAGAGGCATGCAAAGACAGCGAATTCGTGGTGACCGATATCCAGAAAAAACCCCTGAAGCGCGTACCTGCTCCTCCCTTCACCACCAGTACACTGCAGCAGGAAGCCGCCCGTAAGCTCGGATTCACTGTAAGCCAGACCATGATGGTAGCACAGCACCTCTACGAGAACGGACATATCACCTATATGCGTACCGACTCGGTCAATCTGTCGAGTCTGTGCTTAGGTACCAGCAAGGAAGAGATTATCAAACTGTGGGGAGAGGAATATAGTCATCCCCGTCAGTTCCACACCAACTCAAAAGGAGCACAGGAGGCCCACGAGGCCATCCGCCCCACCTATATGAGTCAGACCGCCATCGAAGGTACAGCCCAGGAACGCCGCCTCTATGAACTGATCTGGAAACGTACCGCCGCCTCGCAGATGGCTGATGCCCAGATTGAGAAAACCAACGTAGAGATCGAGGTTCAACCAGCATCTGCCTCAACTCCCCTCAAGCAGAAATTCGTGGCACAGGGAGAAGTGGTAAAATTCGACGGTTTCCTGAAAGTCTACCGCGAATCTAACGATGATGACGAGAACACGGAAGAGTTCTCTCATGTGCTGCCAGCCATGGCCAACGGCGACAAGTTGCAGCGACGTGAGATTACTGCCACAGAGCGATTCACACAAAGTCCGCTGAGATACACCGAGGCTTCATTGGTGCACAAAATGGAAGAGCTGGGTATCGGTCGCCCGTCAACCTATGCCCCAACCATCTCAACCATTCAGCAACGCGAATACGTACAGAAAGGCGATAAGAAAGGCGAGGAACGCAAATATACCATCGACACCCTTCAAGGCATCAAGATTACTTCGAAGAGCAGGAAGGAGATGGCAGGAAGCGACAAAGGAAAGCTGCTGCCTACCGATATCGGTATCGTGGTAAACGACTTCCTGATGAAGTATTTCCCAGAGATCATGGACTATCATTTCACGGCCAATGTAGAACAGGAGTTCGATGAAATCGCCGAAGGCAAGAAGCAGTGGACAAACATGATCAAAAAGTTCTACAAGGGTTTTGAACCGACCATAGAGAAGACGATGAATGCCCGCGAAGAACATAAAGCAGGGGAACGGGAACTGGGTATCGATCCTAAGAGCGGTAAGCCCGTCTTCGTGAAGATAGGACGGTTCGGTCCTGTGGTGCAGATAGGAAGTGCAGAAGACAAGGAGAAGCCACACTTCGCCCAGCTGCCTTCAGAGAAAAGCATGGAAAGCATCACACTCGACGAGGCTCTGGAACTGTTTAAGCTACCGCGGACTGTAGGTGACTTCGAGGAATCTCCTGTTGTGATCGGTACAGGACGCTTCGGGCCTTACGTATTGCATCAGAAAAAATACGTGTCACTTCCCAAAGACACCGATCCTATGACAATCACCCTGGAGGAGTCAATACAACTGATCATGGAGAAGCGGAAACAGGAGACCCAACGGCACCTGAAAGCCTTCGAGGAAGAACCGAAACTGGAGGTGCTCAACGGACGATATGGACCGTATCTGGCTTACGATGGGAAAAACTACCGTCTGCCCAAGGCCATGCATGAGAAAGCTGCTGAACTGACTCTTGAGGAATGCATGCATGTGATAGAAGGACAGAATGCCAAGAAGAAATGACAAGAATCATCATCATAGGCTACATGGGCGCCGGGAAGACTACTGTGGGCAAGGCTCTCTCGAAGGAATTGAACATTCCATTCTACGACCTTGACTGGTATATAGAAAGCCGACTGCGCAAAACAGTGCCCCAAATCTTCGCCGAACGAGGGGAGGAAGGATTCCGTAAGGTGGAAAACAACCTGCTGCACGAGGTGGCAGAATTCGAAAATGTCATCATCAGCTGTGGAGGAGGCACCCCCTGTTTCTTCGACAACATGGACTACATGAACCAACAAGGAGAGACGGTCTATCTGAAAGCCAGGCCTGACGTGCTCTACAAGCACCTGAAGATGGGAAAGACCGAACGCCCCCTGCTGAAGAACAAATCTCCCGAGGAAATGCAAGAGTTTATCAGGGAACAGCTGGAAAGACGCGAAGAATACTACCTGAAAGCCAAGCATGTGCTCGATGTCAGCTTGATGGACAATTACGAAAAGATCAAAATCAGCGTGGCTAAGCTGCGCGAACTGTTAAATATCTAACTATCAAACAGGCCCATGAGCCTAACATGTCTAATTATACCCATTTATAGGATATGAAGAAATGGACGATTGACGATGCGAGGGAACTCTACAACATCAACGGATGGGGTACCTCCTATTTCAATGTGAATGACAAAGGCAATGTCTATGTCACGCCCTGCAAAGACACCACGCAGATTGACCTGCGGGAAGTGATGGACGAACTCGCACTGCGCGATGTTCAGGCTCCTGTGCTACTACGGTTCCCTGATATCCTCGACAACCGCATCGAGAAGACATGGAGCTGTTTCCGTAAAGCCACGAAGGAATACGACTATAAAGGTGAGAACTACGTGGTGTATCCTATCAAAGTAAACCAGATGCAGCCTGTCGTGGAGGAGATCATCAGTCACGGCAGGAAATTTAACCTCGGACTGGAAGCTGGCTCCAAACCTGAACTCCATGCCGTCATCGCCATGCAGTGCCAGAGCGACAGCATTATCATCTGTAACGGCTACAAAGACCAGAGCTATATTGAACTGGCCCTGTTGGCCCAGAAGATGGGAAAACAAATCTTCATCGTCGTTGAGAAAATGAACGAACTGGAGATCATCGCCAAAGAGGCGAAGAAAATGAATGTGAGGCCTAATATCGGAATACGCATCAAACTGGCTTCCAGCGGCAGCGGGAAATGGGAGGAGAGCGGCGGCGATGCCTCGAAGTTCGGACTCACCAGTGCGGAACTGTTAGAGGCACTGGATCTACTGGAGAAAAAAGACATGCGTGACTGCCTGCGACTGATCCATTTCCATATCGGTTCACAGATCACCAAGATCCGACGCATACAGACAGCCTTGCGAGAGGCTTCACAATTCTATATCCAACTGCATAAGATGGGATATAATGTTGACTTCGTCGACTGCGGCGGCGGATTGGGTGTTGACTACGACGGTACTCGGTCACCCAGCAGCGAGAGTTCGGTGAACTACTCTATCCAAGAGTATGTGAACGACTGTATCTATACCTTCGTTGATGCAGCCAACAAAAACAACCTGCCGCACCCCAACATCATCACCGAGAGCGGACGTTCCTTGGCTGCCCATCACTCGGTATTGGTGATCGATGTCCTGGAGACTGCTTCCCTACCTGAGATGCCAGAGGAATTCGAACCTGACGAGAATAGCCATCAACTTGTAAAAGACCTGTATGAGATCTGGGATAACCTCTCACCACGTAACGTATTAGAAGACTGGCATGATGCCGAGCAGATCCGAGAAGAAGTGCTCGACTTGTTCTCTCACGGCATCGTGGATCTGAAAACCCGTGCTGAGATCGAGGCTATGTATTGGAGTGTATGCCACGAGATTCATGCTCTGGCTAAGAACCTGAAACATATCCCCGAAGAACTGATGAACATCGACAAGCTGTTGGCTGACAAATATTTCTGTAATTTCTCTCTCTTCCAGTCGTTGTCAGACTCCTGGGCTATCGACCAGTTATTCCCGATCATGCCGATACAACGATTGGATGAGCGGCCTACACGCAATGCTACACTTCAGGATATCACTTGTGACTCCGATGGGAAAATTGCCAATTTCGTAACAAACAGGAACAATTCACATTCCCTTCCCGTCCATTCATTGAAAAAGAATGAGCGCTATTATCTGGGCGTATTCCTGGTGGGAGCCTATCAGGAAATCCTCGGTGACATGCATAATCTCTTTGGTGATACCAATGCCGTACACATATCCGTAAAAGACAATGGTGACTATCACATCGACCAGATTATCGATGGCGAGACCGTGGAAGAGGTACTGGAATATGTGCAGTATAATCCGAAAAAGCTCGTTCGCCAACTGGAAATATGGGTGACCAAAAGCGTGAAACAAGGAAAGATCACCCTTGAGGAAGGAAAAGAATTCCTGAGCAACTATCGCTCTGGTCTCTATGGCTATACTTATTTAGAATAACGTTGTGTCGTCATATCGAAAAAATATGAGAGAAAAACTGACAATCATAAAAGTGGGTGGAGCCATTGTGGAAGACGAAACACAACTGGCACAGCTCCTGAAAAACTTCTCCGCCATTCCAGGGAAAAAAGTATTGGTTCACGGCGGAGGACGAAGAGCAACGCAGGTGGCCACCCAACTGGGTATAGAGAGTAAGATGGTTAACGGCCGACGAATCACAGACAAAGAGATGCTGCAGGTTGTGACGATGGTATATGGCGGTTTGGTAAACAAGAACTTAGTGGCCCAACTCCAAGCCCATGGCGTGAATGCCTTAGGACTGACAGGTGCTGACATCAATGCCATCCAATCACATCAACGTCCTCCCGTCAAGATGAACATCACTGATAAGGAGGGAACAACAACTACCAAAACTGTCGATTTCGGCTTTGTGGGAGACGTGGATAGCGTGGACGGGAAAATGCTGTCAACACTGATCAAAGAGGGTATCACACCTGTGATGGCTCCACTTACCCACGACCAAAAGGGACATATACTGAATACCAATGCTGATACCATTGCAGCAGAGACAGCCAAGGCCTTAGCACCTTTCTTTGATGTCACACTCATCTTTTCGTTTGAGAAGAAAGGAGTTCTCAGCAATCCCGATGATGAAGATAGTGTAATACCCATCATTCATCTCACTGACTTTAAACGCTATGTGGCCAACGGCACCATAGCCGGGGGGATGATTCCCAAACTGGAGAATGCCTTTAATGCCATCCAGGCTGGTGTGAAAAAAGTGATCATCACATTAGCCACTGCCATCGATGGAGAACATGGCACTGTGATTCAATAGTTGGATCTGTTAACTTACGTTAATCATATACACCCTTGTAACTTTCAGCAATTACAATCGTCATAAAATTAGAATGTAGATGAAGAATATCAGCTTTCGAAACGATATATTGCCGTTGAAAGACGTGCTTTATCGTCTCGCTTTGCGCATAACCCTCAGGCATGAAGATGCCGAGGATGTTGTGCAAGACACGCTGATAAAGGTTTGGAACAGAAGAGACAATTGGCAGGAGATCAATGACATAGAGGCTTTTGCACTCACAATCTGCCGGAACCTGTCGCTTGACAAAATCAAGAAAGCAAATAATAGCGAAGCATCCCTTGATGATCAAAGTGTCTTTTTAACCGACCGCTCCTCTAACCCTTATGAACGCATGATCCAACAAGATCGGCTGGATTGGGTGAGACGACTTGTGAACAATCTGCCTGAAAAGCAACGAAGCTGCATACAGCTGCGTGACTTTGAAGGAAAGAGTTACAAGGAAATCGCAGAGATTCTTAAAATCAGCGAGGAACAGGTAAAAGTAAACATTTTCCGGGCTCGCCAAAACATTAAACAGAAATTTCAAGAAGCTGAAAAATATGGACTATAAGTACATCGAGCAACTGCTGGAGCTGTACTGGAATGCAGAGACTTCTCTTGAAGAGGAGAATATTCTCCGTACATTCTTCAGTCAGAAAGATGTTCCCGCCTCTCTCTTGCAATACAAGAAACTGTTCACATACGAACAGACCCAAAATCAGGAAGTGGGTTTAGGCAGTGACTTTGACAGCAAGATGATGGAACTGATTCATGAGCCGACACCCGTCAAGGCTCGTACCATCAGCATTACACAACGTTTGATGCCATTATTCAAGGCAGCAGCCGTGGTAGCTATCATTCTCACCTTAGGCAATGCAGCACAGGTGGCTTTCAATCAGGAAGATCCATACGAGGTGAATATGGCCGATGCTCAGAAACCAAGTGAAGGTCCATCTATGGCAGCAGTGAGCGACTCTCTGAAAGTGGATACACTAAAGAAAGCAGAGTTGCCTGTTCCAGCCATTGTTAAGTAAGATATATTTCTATGCTTTCTCTATAAATCATGTTTAGTAAAACACATTAATGAAACTGTGAAGTTTCAATTCTCTCAAATTTTTCATAACATACTAACGTAAGACGAAGGGCGCGGTCATTGATTGATCGCGCCCCTTCATGTATGGTAGGACTCACTTTCGTCTTAGCAGGATACTCAATTGGTACAAGGCGGGCAAGAGTATCAGGAGAGAAAAACCAACAGCCATAAGTTCTGCGCGCTGACTACCTCCCAGGATCTGACGCAGCGTGATGTCGGATGCAGGGTAAGCTGCTGTCATTAGATAGGCAAGAGTGTTATTGGCACAATGCAGGACAACACAGGGAATCAAACTGCGAGAACGCTCATATACCCATCCCAGTAACAACCCTATCAGAAAAGCATGGGGCATCTGGGCGGGATTCAGATGAGCAATCGCAAAGAGGAGTGCGGAGATTGTTATCGCCGTCCATCTACCCAAGCCACGTTCCGACTGCAACAGCGTATGGAGGATAGCACCGCGGAACACCACCTCTTCTGCCCATGGACTCAGGATCCCTATCACCACATACCCCCATCGTTGCTGCATGATCTCCAACAGGTTCTCTCCGTTGATGTCTGGAAGGAAATCGAGAAACGATTGGAGCCACATCGAGGGTGCTATCGTGCCTATCGCAGCTATTACACACCAGATAATGGCAGACAGAGGACGGGTGTTCCAATAACGGGTGGACACAGGCGCCCAACGAAGCACCAAGAACACAGTGATGCAGATCACACTGAAAAGTCCCTGCGAGATCAACAAGGCAGGTGTATCCATATTCCCTGCTTCCCTGCCAAGAATCAAATTTCCAATGGCTACAAGTCCTATCGCCATGTACTGGATGACGAAGAACATCGATATGTATAAAATAACTTTCTTTATCATGACAAATGATTTTATTTCTGAAAATATACTCTTACGTCACGTTTGTCATTCTCTAATTGCCTCCGCAACTCATCGACACTGACAAAATGATGCTCATCACGAAGACGATGAAGAAATGTCACTGAAAGGGTCTTACCATATAAATCGCCCGAGTAATCTAAAATATGCACCTCCAAGGTCTGCTTGTTTTCACCAAACGTGGGACGAGTGCCGATATTCATCATCCCAGGTCTCTCCGTTTTTCCACCCTCAATGTGCACACGTACAGCATAGACACCAGACAAAGGTATCAGCTTCTCCTTTGATGACAACATGATATTCGCTGTAGGAAAGCCTAACTTCCTTCCTTCTTGAACACCTTCCACCACAGTTCCAGAAAGGGAGTATGCATAGCCCAGCAAACACCGAGCCGTTTCCACATCTCCTTCCAGCAGAGAGGTACGGATCCTTGAAGAACTCACCGACACGATAGCAGGATCCCGTTCCTGTTCCTTCGTGGTGAACTCATCACTTTGGATCACATCAATACCCAACTCCTCCCCATATCTGACATAATCAGCAAAGCCCTCTGTACGATTATGACCGAAACGATGATCATACCCAATATACAAACGTTTCACTCGGAGTTGTTCAGCCAACACTCTCCTCATGAACGTTCGGGCTGAGAAGGCGGCCATTTCGCGTGAGAATGGCAGAACCACACAGTAGTCGATACCTGTTTCCGAAAGATGATTTCGTTTCTCCTCAAAAGGAGTAAGTAGTTGCGGCTGGTAATCAGGACACAGCACCTGACGGGGATGACGGTCGAAGGTGATAACACCAACAGAAAGGCCCCTGTTTCGTGCATCGGCTGTCATCCTGTCAATCAAATAACGATGTCCGCAGTGCACACCGTCAAAAAAACCGATCGTAGCCACATCGACGGTTTCCACAGCTCTCCCCTCGTTCAGATAAATGGTTTTCATAGCAACTCATCCAATTGATCCAACCATTCGTCACCATGACCGACATGCAAGGTGCGGATACCCAAAGATTCCGCTGCAAGGCAGTTCGCTTTGGAGTCATCTATAAACAAAGTTTCTTCGGACTTAATACCCGTCTCTTGGAGCATCCGCTCGAAAATCTCTTGAGACGGCTTCACCAGATGCATCTCATACGACAAGAACACTTTTTCAAAGCATCCCTCCAACACTTCACTGCACGGTAGCCAATGAACGGGGTTGGTGTTACTCAACAGGAAAAGATGATAACGGTGTTTCAATTGGTGCAGTTTAGTCACACGTTCGGCGGGAATCCCCGTGAGTAGCTGATTCCAAGCCCAACAAATCTGCTCGTTAGATGCCGTGCAGGCAGGAGATTTCCTTCTCACCTCGTTACAGAACACATCCACATCAATATGTCCGGTTTCCAAGTCATGAAACAAATCCTCTTGCCTGCACTCATCCACATAGGTGGAAATGGCCTGTGCGCCAATGCTGTTGAATGCCTCCACACAACGTTGCTTATCCAGATCCACCAATACGCACCCAAAATCGAACACGATATTCTTGATTCCCATAATGATCTAATTTGAGTGCAAAATTACACAAAAATCCGTTTATTCCACCACAAACGGAAAAGATAATCACAATAATTATGGATTATAATCCATTGTCTGCCAATCAGCCTCGATCGTTGCACGCATCCCTACAGAACGTCCAAAGATCTCGCCCTGATAGCGCGTGATGGTATTTCTTTTCATCGGCACATCTTTCAGTTCCTTACCACCGACCTCTTTTTCCTCACCGTCATAAGCCTTGAAGGTCACATTCAGCGTTACCTCCTCTTCCTGTGGGAAGACAAAGAAAGAAAAGGTCTGTGGTTGCCCCGTCATCGCATCCGTTATTTCATATTCCTTCGTGATGGATGCTTTGGTTTTGCCATAACCGGAAAATAAGTCCAGCGTTCCCGTAGCCTGACTATATTTTAGTGTCACTTTCCTGACATTCGAGGGAAGAGGATCTAAACACGTCAGTTCCATCTTGGCTACCACTCGCTTCAAGGCTACGTCCAGATCAGCAGATGATTCCGTGAATATCACGTCTCCGTAATACCAAAAGGTATCTGTGACATCACTCGCCCGATCGAATGTTACACCACCGTCGGTCTTCACCGTACAGTTTTTCTCACCCTGATGGCCGATGACCAGTAAGTGATACTCACCATAAGGTACGTTCATGGACACACTGCCGAAACTCGACTCTGAAGAATCCTGATGGAGCGAGACCATTTTCTCACCCGCCTGATCGTAAAGCACAAAAGTCATTTTCGAACAATAGTCATCCAACTTCCCGCCAGACCTTGACTCAAAACCTGCCTGTTCCAAACGCTCCACACGGATTCTGAGGACGGGTGTACCGTCGTCACCATGTTCGTCACTCTCAGGCAAAATAGCCTTCTCACAACTCACACATGCAGCCAAAGCGGCCATGCACAAAAAATACTGATACTTTTTCATTGTAATGAACATTTAATAGTTAGCACCGTTTTTCATAGATACGGTGTTTTCATAATAGATTGATGCAAAAGTACAAAGAAAAACGCAAGGTGCCATTCTTATGATTACTAAAAATCATTAATTGTAGCGTTTTGACTGAAAAAGAAACCGAAAACGCGGAGCATAAACAAGAAATGATTTCTTCTTTCCATGCTTTTTTCCTAAAAATTTGGTGATTTCACATTTTTAGCGTACCTTTGCAGTCACAATATCGGACTTGTAGCTCAGTTGG
>DETG01000111.1:193-6660 GCA_002361535.1 Prevotella sp. UBA3294 | reverse complement strand
TTCCGTCCTGCCGCATGGAATGCCTTCGGTATGGACAAGGAGGGTGCTGACTACCGTGCCTGTGCAAACTTCGGACCGTTGTATTAATAATATGAAAGAAGTTGAGCAAGTGAAATTTTTAATAATATGAGTAACAACAAACAATCTCTGATCTCAAAGGACGGTGTGAGCTATCTCATACCGTTCATTCTTGTGACATCCTGTTTTGCCCTGTGGGGATTTGCTAACGACATCACCAATCCGATGGTGAAGGCATTCTCCAAGATTTTCCGTATGAACGTTACGGAGGGTGCATTGGTACAAGTGGCTTTCTATGGCGGGTATTTCGCCATGGCCTATCCTGCAGCGATATTCATACGGAAGTATTCGTATAAGGCAGGCGTACTGATGGGACTGGCTTTGTATGCCATCGGTGCTTTACTATTCTTCCCGGCAAAAGGTATAGGGGTGTATGGTTGCTTCTTGGTGGCCTATTTCATCATGACCTGTGGTCTGTCGTTCCTGGAGACAAGCTGTAACCCGTATATCCTGACAATGGGAAGTGAGGAAACGGCTACCCGACGTCTGAACATGGCACAGTGCTTCAATCCCTGTGGCTCGATCATCGGTATGTTCGTCGCCATGAATTTCATCCAGGCAAAACTAAACCCCATGAGCAGTGAGGAGAGATTGCTGTTGAATGATGCCGAGTTTGAGGTGTTGAAGAATGCCGATCTCTCGGTGTTGATTGCTCCTTACTTGCTCATCGGACTGGTCATTGCCGTGATGTTCTGTATTATCTTCTTCACGAAGATGCCAAAGAATGGTGATCAGAGTAAGGAGATCAATTTCCTGCCTACGTTAAAACGTATCTTCTCGCTGAAATACTACCGTGAAGGAGTGATCGCACAGTTCTTCTATGTGGGTGCACAGATTATGTGCTGGACATTCATCATCCAGTATGGCACACGGGTATTTATGGCCGAGGGGATGGACGAGCGGAGCGCAGAGGTGCTCTCACAGCAGTATAACATCTATGCAATGCTGTTCTTTATCTGCTCCCGATTCCTTGCCACCTACCTGATGAAATACCTGAAGCCGGCCAAGCTGTTAGGGATCTTTGCCATCCTGGCCATGGTGTTCACTGTCGGTGTGATCATTTTCCAGAACCGTTACGGCGTTTATTGCTTAGTGGCCGTCAGTGGATGTATGTCACTGATGTTCCCCACCATCTACGGGATTGCCTTGGATGGGTTAGGTGATGATGCGAAGTTCGGGGCTGCCGGACTGATCATGGCGATTCTTGGTGGATCGGTATTGCCACCGCTTCAGGCATCGATCATCGACAGGGGAACAGTCTTCGGCTCCTTCCCCGCCACGAATGCCTCGTTCATCCTTCCCCTGATCTGTTTCTTGGTCGTATGTCTCTATGGCTTCAGGATGCATAAGGCAAAGGATGCTTAGATGAAAGGTGAGAGATGATAAGGTGAAAGAGGAAAGATTAAAGAATATGAATATGAACCATATCACGAAAATCGTATTAACGGGCGGGCCTTGTGCCGGTAAGACCACAGCGCTGGTGAAGATCACGGAGTATTTCTCCAGTTTTGGATATAAAGTGTTTACCGTTCCGGAGGTGCCTACCATCTATAGCGCGGCTGGGTGGAATTATCTAACACCCAACCGTGCCCTCTATTACCAAGGGGAGCGCGCGATCTTGGAGACGCAATTGGCATTAGAGGATTCGTTCATGCGGTTGGCAGAGGTTTGTACAAAGCCTGTACTGATCGTTTGTGACCGCGGAACGATGGATATCTCCGCCTATATCAAACCAGAGGAGTGGGAGGAGATCACCGCCATGGCCGGATGTCGTCCTGCCGACTTGTTCGAACGCTATGATGCCGTGCTGCATCTCGTGAGTGCTGCCGACGGTGCCGAACAGTACTATACTACAGCTACCAATTCCACCCGTTACGAACAGGCCAATGAAGAAGGACTGCGTATAGCCCGTGAGTTAGACAAGAAAGTGATCAAGGCTTGGACGGGTCATCCGCATCTCCGTGTGATCAATAACCATGATGACTTCGAGAAGAAACTGAACCGTGTCATCAAAGAGATTGCCAATGTGGTAGGACTTCCTCAGCCTGTACAGGAAGAGCGTATCTTCCGTGTGGAGTTGACAGATGAGATCCCGGAATGTTCCGAGAGCATGATTACTCAGACGTATCTCGTAGCAGAGCCTGGATGTGAGGTCCGTCTTCGTCGCAGGGAATGGTCTGGAGGAAAGGTGGTCAATGTGCACCGTTCGAAGAAACGGATCTCCGAGAGTGAGGTGATAGAAACCGAGCGACAGGTGGATAACAACCTCTATGAGCAGATGCTGCAACAGGCAGATCCGTATCGTCAGACCATCCATAAACTGCGCAGATGTTTTATCTGGAAAGGACAGTTCTTTGAAATAGACACCTACCTTGAGCCAGTCAACAATCTGGTGATCTTGGAGACCAAGGGGGTAGCCGCCCAAGAATCGATCAAGTTCCCTCCCTTTGTGAAAGTGCTTGAAGAGGTGACGGGCAACAAACGGTATTACAACTATAATATCGCACTAAGAAAACCGTAACACCTATCCCATTACCACGTCGAGTACCATCATCAGCACAAAACCGATGGCGAAACCAATTGTACTGAGATTGGTATGCTTTCCTGTGGACGCCTCGGGAATCAATTCCTCAACCACCACATATAACATGGCTCCGGCAGCGAAGGAGAGCATGTATGGAAGGATGGGGGTGAGCAGTGCGGCTAACAGGATGACGGCCAGTGCTCCCAACGGTTCCACGACACCACTCATACTACCGATGAGGAAAGAACGCCATCGGGTATTGCCCTCAGCGCGCATTGGCATGGAGATAATGGCCCCTTCGGGAATGTTCTGTATGGCGATGCCTATCGATACGGCAATGGCTGAAGCAAGGGAGATGCCCGATGCCTCTTGTGCTGCTCCTGCTAAGACCACTCCTACGGCCATGCCTTCCGGCAAGTTATGGATGGTGACGGCCAAGGCCAGCATGGTGGTTCGTGACAAGCGGGAATGAGGGCCCTCTGGTTGTGAGGTACCTAAATGAAGGTGAGGCGTAATTTCATCGATGAGGAGAAGGAATCCGACACCCAGGAGAAATCCCACAGCAGCGGGCAATACCGACCATGCCCCTTGATCCGCTTCCATCTCCATGGCGGGGATGATGAGCGACCATACGGAAGCAGCAACCATCACACCCGAGGCGAATCCAAGCAATGACTTCTGGATGAGAGGCGACATGTCCTTCTTCATCAGGAACACAATGGCTGAGCCTAACACGGTGCCCAGCAGGGGAATGAGCAGTCCTATTGTTGTTTCCATATTACTTTTTTATTTCTTCAAGAGTTCTTGCAGACGGATTATTTCATCACGATACTGTGCAGCCTGAATAAAGTCGAGGTTCTTGGCTGCTTGCTTCATGAGTTTCGTGGTGTTGTCTATACTCTTACGTAACTGCTCCTGTGACATCTTCTTGATGATAGGATCAGCAGCAACAGCCATTGGATCAGGCTCGATATAGGGACTGTATGTCTTCGCCTCTCCCTTCTTGGCAACGGTCTCATGAGCGGGTTGTACCAAACCGCCCTGGTTGATGGCTTTCACGATCTGTTGCGGTGTGATACCATGCTCTTCATTGTATTTCATCTGCTTACTCCGGCGACGTGCTGTTTCGTTGATCGTCATCTGCATACTCTGCGTGATCGTGTCGGCATACATGATGACCTTTCCGTTGACATTACGGGCGGCACGACCTGCCGTTTGGGTGAGTGAGCGGTGGGAGCGGAGGAATCCTTCCTTGTCAGCATCGAGGATCGCTACCAATGACACCTC
This sequence comes from Prevotella sp. UBA3294, assembly GCA_002361535.1. Lineage (GTDB taxonomy): Bacteria > Bacteroidota > Bacteroidia > Bacteroidales > Bacteroidaceae > Prevotella. Next base: position 2,771 of record DETG01000111.1, on the reverse strand, counting down.
CGGCAGATCGAGTCCTTCACGAAGGAGGTTCACACCCACCAGGACATCAAACACGCCACTACGAAGATCACTCATGATCTTCACTCGGTCGAGGGTGGCCACATCACTGTGGATATAGTTGGCCCTGACATCATGGTTCAGCAGATACTCAGTCAGTTCCTCTGCCATCCTCTTGGTCAGGGTGGTCACCAAGACACGTTCACCACGATGACTGCGTGTGAGGATTTCATCCAGCAGGTCATCAATCTGGTTCTCGCTGGGACGCACCTCAATCTCTGGATCCAAGAGTCCTGTAGGGCGGATCAGCTGTTCCACAACCACACCTTCAGCTTCGTTCAGCTCATAATCGGCAGGAGTGGCCGAGACGTAGATCACCTGATTCGTCAGTTCTTTGAACTCCTCGAATTTCAGCGGACGGTTATCAAAGGCGGCAGGCAGACGGAATCCGTATTCTACCAAGTTCGTCTTTCGTGCACGGTCACCTCCATACATGGCGCTGATCTGTGGAACACTCACATGACTCTCGTCAATCACCAGCAGGAAATCCTCGGGGAAGAAGTCAAACAGGCAGTAGGGACGTTGTCCGGCTTCGCGACCATCAAAATAACGTGAGTAGTTCTCGATACCACTGCAATGTCCCAATTCCTTGATCATCTCCATATCATATTCCACACGTTCCTTAATACGTTGTGCCTTAAGAGGATCACCCATTTCGTTGAAGAATTCTATTTGTTTGGTAAGATCATCTTGAATAGCACGGATGGCATGCTCTGTTTGTTCCTTGGAGGTGACGAACAAGTTGGCGGGATAGATCTGATATTCCTCGAAGGAGGCCAGGCGGTGATAGGTCACGGAATCCAGTTCCTCGATGCCGTCTATCTCATCATCCCACCAAGTGACACGTAGTACATGGTCGCTGTATGCCATGAACACATCCACGGTGTCACCTTTTACACGAAAGTTGCCGCGTTTCAGTTCAATGTCATTACGTACATACAAGGCATCAACCAGTCGGCGAAGGAAAGCATTTCGATCGAGCACCTGTCCTTTCTTGATGGTGATCACACTATTTGCCATGGCCACAGGTCCGCCCATACCGTAGATACACGAAACAGAAGAAACAACCACCACGTCACGGCGCCCAGAGAGTAATGACGAGACAGCAGAAAGGCGCAGCCGGTCTATCTCCTCGTTGATGGCCAGATCCTTCTCTATATAGAGATCAGATTGCGGCAGATATGCCTCGGGCTGATAATAGTCATAGTATGACACATAGTATTCCACGGCATTTTCAGGAAAGAATCCTCTCATCTCCTCATACAACTGGGCAGCCAATGTCTTGTTGTGACTGAGGATGAGAGTGGGTTTGTTCACCTGGGCAATGACATTGGCGATGGTGAAGGTCTTGCCTGATCCGGTCACGCCAAGAAGCACCTGTGACTTGTCTCCCCGGTTGATGCCTTCGCACAATTCCCTTATGGCCTCAGGTTGATCACCCGTCGGCTGATATTGTGATGTTAACTTAAACTCCATATCTGCAAAGGTACGGATAAACGAGCACAATGCAAAAAAAATCTTCTTTTTTTTGCATTGTCGAGTGAAAGTACCTTCAACGAAGGTAAAGGTACGTATAAACGAGCACAATGCAAAGAAAATCTTCTTTTTTTTGCATTGTCGAGTGAAAGTACCTTCAACAAAGTTAAAGGTACGGATAAACGAGCACAATGCAAAGAAAAATACTAAAAAGAACTAATGTAAGGCCATTTTTTGCAAAAAAAGCCTTGCAGCCTTTGTTATTAGTGGAAATATGTGTAATTTTGCAGTTCAAAATGCATAAAATGAAGAAGATACTTATCAGTATTTGTACCCTCATGCTCCTTACCGGTTGTGCCAATGAGTTCAACAAGGTGTATAAGTCGCGGGACTACAATTACAAATATGAATATGCCAAGGAGTGTTTCGCCAATGGGAAATACGTCAAGGCCATCACCTTGTTGGAAGAGCTGGTCACCATCCAGAAAGGAACGGATAACGCGCAGGAATGTCTTTACATGCTTGCCATGGCAGAGTATTGCAATGGTGACTTCGAGGCTGCATCGATGGGATTCAAGAAATATTACCAGACTTACCCCAAGGGTCATTATGCGGAGATGGCTTCTTTCTATGCCGGTGAAAGTTTGTATATGAGCACACCGGAGCCCCGTCTCGACCAGTCCGCCACGGTGAGTGCCATCACGGCTTATCAGGAATACCTTGACCTCTATCCTGAGGCTACATTGAAGCGGAAAGCCCAGCAGCGTCTTTTTGATTTACAAGACAAACTCGTGAAAAAAGAACTGCTCTCCGCCCAGTTGTATTATAATCTCGGTCCTTATTTCGGTAACTGTCTGACAGGCGGTTCCAACTACGAAGCATGTATCGTGACATCACAGAATGCTTTGAAGGATTACCCCTATAGCTCCATGCGTGAGGACTTTGCCTTGCTGATTATGAAGAGTAAGTTCGGACTGGCTGAACAGAGTGTGGACTCCAAGAAGCTGGAGCGTTACCGTGATGCCGAAGACGAGTGCTACGGCTT
>DETG01000111.1:0-148 GCA_002361535.1 Prevotella sp. UBA3294 | reverse complement strand
GAGTGCTACGGCTTCATCAACGAGTATCCCGAGAGCAAGAATCGTGAACTGGCAGAAAAATACATCGCCGTATGTAAGAAGAACATCGGTGACAATAGAGAAGATTAAAGTATTAACATCAAGAATATGGATTACAAGAAATCAAAAG
>DETG01000002.1 GCA_002361535.1 Prevotella sp. UBA3294 | reverse complement strand
TCTTATGCCGTATGGTGGATTCGTCAGAGTATCCTCCAGGCCATTGCTGAGCAGAGCCGTATCGTGCGACTGCCGTTGAACCAGGTTGGCAGTTTGAACAAGATCAACCACGAGATTAACAAGTTTGAGCAAGAAAACCAGCGTCACCCATCGGTGAGCGAACTGGCCGAAGCCACTCAGATTGACGAAGACAAGATTGGTCAGAGTCTGGCTGCCGATGGTCATCATGTAAGTATCGATGCTCCTTTCCAGGATGGTGAGGACAACTGTATGCTTGATGTGATGCCCAGCGGTGATGACAGTCGTACCGACAGGAATGTTGACCACGAGTCGATGGCACAAGAACTGAAAGCCGTGTTGCAAAAGGTGTTGAAGGAGCGTGAGATCATTATTATCCGCGAGTGCTTCGGCATCGATTGTCATGAGAAAGGTCTTGAGGAAATCGGTGATGAGCTGGGACTTACTCGTGAGCGTGTCCGTCAGATCCGTGAGAAGAGTATTGCCAAGCTGCGTGACAGCGGTAATGCGAAGATTCTGATGAAGTACCTGGGTTAACTCCAGATCATTCTTTTCTTATGTTGATAAGCATAAAAAGAACGAAAAGATAGGATTTCCCCGAATATCTTGATGGATATTCGGGGATTTTTTGTACTTTTACACCCAGTTTGTAAGAGAGCTACATGCCTATTCATACTTTCATCAAGAAAACAAGGGAAATCGTTATGCTATGGTTGTGTTTAGTCATAACGGTGACAATTCACGCGAAAGACCATAAAGACGTCGCGTTGGATCGTGTTTTCAATTACAAGAAAAATATCCAGGCTGATGTGAACGGTGTGACGATGAATGCCTACCTACGATACCATTTCCGCACCGACAAGAAGAACAAGCTGTTGCTGACCGTTCCCTCCATGTATGTGCTGGCCAGAAAGACCAACAACGAGTTCGTTGGTGAGTCCTATTCCAAAGTGACCTTCTCCGACATCCAAGAATACGAGTCAACCCTGCAGGTGGCGGTGGGTACCGTACCCCGATACAAGAACGTGATGCCGACGATGATCCCTTTTATGACGCCCAAGCTGTACGACGTGACCATCGTAGGCGATCATCTCCTCTCCCCTTTCCATCCGCAGAATGAGCCCATCTACCGTTATGGTGTGACGTATCTGACAGACAACCGTGTGGAGATCGTCTTCCGCCCCAAGAAATACAACACACAGCTTGTCAGTGGACGTGCCGTCGCTGATGCCACCACCGGGCGCATCATGCATGTAGAGTTCACTGGCGAATACGACATGATCCGGTTCCATGCGAATGTCGATATGGGTGAAGAAGGAGTCTTGTCCTTGCTGCCGAAATCATCCAACATGGAAGGCACGTTCAAATACTTAGGAAACAAGATCCGAGGCAGCTACCTGATTGAGTATAACCAAGATCCCTGTCTGCCCGACAGTATCGTGAACAGTCACGACCGGGCATTGATGGACAGTCTGCGCCCCCTTCCCCTACCCTCTTATTTAGCCGCCCTTTACCATCACAGCGACTCGATAGACTCCCTGCGGAGCCTGCGTCCCAAAAAGGTACGTAAGAAGAACGTGGCCAAGACCATCCTGTGGGATGCTGTCGGGGATAACCTCGTGAACCGCATCAAAGGACATTTCGGTTCGAACGACCAAGGATATTTCCGTATCTCGCCGATCCTGAATCCCCTTTATATGGGATATAGTGAGCGAAAGGGCGTGAACTATAAGATGAAGCTGAACCTCAACTACGATTTCAGTCCGACACAGACCCTGCGCACTACTGCTCGCCTGGGATATTTCTTCAAGCTCCATCAGTTCTATTTCAACATTCCTATCCGTTATACCTACAACACAGAAAAGAACGGTTACGTGGAAATACAGGTCGGTAACGGCAACCGCATCACCAGTTCCAGTATCCGCCAGCAGCTTATGGAAGAGTTCCCCGACATGATGGACTGGGACGAGAACAACGAACGTACCGATTATTTCAAGGACATGTATATGAAGGTACGCTCCAACCACGACATCACCAAACACTGGGGTGTGGCATTAGGAGTCACCTTTCATCGCCGTTCTGCCGTAGATAAGGAGTTCTTCCGATCGATCAACATGCCCGATTCCTATCATTCCTTCGCCCCGATGTTCCAGACAAAGTGGTGGCCATGGGGAGACCTGGGGCCGATCTTCACCCTGAGTTATGAACAGGGCATCAACGGCATCGGCAAGGCAAACATGGAATACGGACGTGCTGAGCTGGATGCCAGTTGGCTGCGGAAATTCTACCGAATGCGTTCCCTGTCAATGCGTTTCGGCTCAGGCTACTATCTGCTGAGAGGGCATGATGCCTACTTCCTCGATTTCGAAAACTTCCGCGAAGACAACATGCCGGGAGGATGGAACGACGACTGGACGGGTGAGTTCCAGCTTCTCCACCGTGATATGTACAACACCTCACGTTATTACCTGAGGGCCAACCTCACCTATGAGTCACCCCTGATGCTGATGTCGCGCCTTCCCATCGTGGGAAAAGTGATCGAGATGGAACGGATCTACGTGAGCGGACTGGTGGCTGATCAGTTACATCCCTACACGGAATGGGGTTACGGGTTCACCAACCGTCTCTTCTCTATTGGTGTCTTTATGGCAACCCGAAATTTCAAATACGATAGCATCGGCTGTCAGATCGGCCTGGAGCTATTCCGTGACTGGTAAGATTGAGGAGCACGCTCATCGTTCATAATTCATTGTTCATAATTGATATTGTTTTGATGAATCCACAACTAACAGTATATAAGGCAAGTGCAGGCAGTGGCAAGACTTTTCGTTTAGCTACTGAGTATATCAAACTGCTGATAGACGATCCGCAGAAATACCGTCATATCCTCGCTGTCACCTTCACCAATAAGGCCACCGAAGAGATGAAACAGCGTATCCTCTCCCAGCTCTTTGGCATCTGGAAACAGTTGCAGTCATCATCAGTCTATATGCAGGAGGTCACCGAGAGCCTTCGTATCACCCCCGAGGAGGCATCGGCGCAAGCAGGTCTGGCCCTACGCGACCTGATCCACCACTACAGTTATTTCCGGGTGGAGACCATTGACAGTTTCTTCCAGACCGTACTACGCAACCTGGCACGTGAATTAGACCTAACAGCCAACCTGCGCATCGGTCTGAATGACCATCAGGTGGAGGAACAGGCCGTGGATATGCTGGTAGAACAACTGCGTAAGAACGACATCGTGCTGAAATGGCTCATCAATTATATCGAACAGAACATCGAGGAAGACAAGTCGTGGAATGTCATCGGACAAATCAAGAAATTCGGCAAGACCATTTTCCGAGAGTATTATAAGAGTCACAGTGAGGAACTGAACGCCCGCATCGCCGAGAAGGGATTCTTCAGCCAGTATGTCAAAGAACTGGAGTCTCTGCGCTCACAGGCCAGGAAAACCATGAATGACATCGGCGACGAGTTCTTTCATGTGATCGAACAGAACGGACTGTCGGCAGAGAGCTTTGCCAACAAGAGTCGGGGTATCCCCAGTTATTTCAAGAAGTTACAGGGAACGGATTTCAGTGACAAGACCTGTCTGAACGCTACGGTGGAGAAATGCCAGAACGACCGTGAGAAATGGACGACGAAGAGCAGTCCTGACAGGGATGTGATCCTTTCGCTGGCAGAGAGCCGACTGATGCCCATGCTACTCGAAGCAGAGCGCATCCGACCGCATCAATGGCGCCTTTACCTGTCGGCAGAAGTCACCCTCAGGCATCTCAACCAGTTGCGCCTGCTGAGTAACATCGAACAGAAGGTGCGCGAGCTGAACGAAGAGGCGAACCGTTTCCTGTTGAGCGACACCCAGCAGTTCCTTCACGATCTGATCGATGACAGCGACAGTCCGTTCATCTTCGAGAAGATCGGCACCCAGTTAGAGCATATCATGATCGATGAGTTCCAAGATACAAGCACCGTACAATGGCAGAACTTCAAGATCCTGTTAGAAGAGACCATGAGCCGTGAACCATCGGTGCGCCGCAACGGTGTCATCCAGAATCTCATCGTTGGAGATGTCAAACAGAGCATCTACCGATGGCGCAGTGGTGACTGGCGCCTGCTGAACGGTATTGACAGGCAGTTCGGTGCCGGTGGCAACAGACTGGTCATCCATAGTCTGGATAAGAATTTCCGTTCGGCTCGTCGTGTGATCGAGTTCAACAATGCTTTCTTCCTGAAGGCTGCACAAACCGAGATGAATGCCGAGATGGAGATCAATGCCGAAGAGGCTGAGGAACTGAAGCAAGCCTATGCCGACGTAAAGCAGAAATGGCCGGATGAGAAGCCAGACACTGGGTTCGTCAGTGTGACGCTCCTACCGAATGACAACTACGATGAGGAGATGATGGAACGGGTGGGACAGCAGGTGGACCGTCTGCTGGCGGCAGGAGTCCCCCAGCAGAAGATTGCCATCCTGGTACGTTCCAACCGCTATATTCCCCTGATCGCCGACTATTTCATGCAGACACGTCCTCACGTGAGGATCGTCAGCGACGAGGCATTCCGTTTGGATGCCTCCATCGCCGTCTGCACCCTGGTGAATGCCATGCGACTGCTTGTCAATGAACAGGACACATTGGCAAGGGCAAATATCGAGAAAGCTTACAACCATATCACACATGAGATGTTAGGCACCCTCCTCGACGACATGCGCCCTACCCTGCTCCACATGCCCATGACAGATATGATGGAGAAACTCTGTCAGCTGTTGCAGGTAGGAACACTGACTGAGCAGAGTGCCTACCTTTGCATGTTCTACGACCAGCTGCAACTCTTCACAGCCGATGAGGGTACCGATCTCGAAGGGTTCCTGTCTCTCTGGGATGAGAGTATCCACGAGAAGACCATCCAGAGCAATGAGATCAACGGAATCCGTCTGATCAGCATCCACAAGTCGAAAGGATTGGAGTTCGACAATGTCATCATCCCCTATTGCGACTGGAGAATCGAGATGGGCAACACCCTGTGGTGCCAGCCCACCGAGGCGCCTTTCAACCAGCTACCCATCGTACCCATCGACTATAGCAGTAAGCTGAATGAGACCATCTACGACAAGGACTATGCCCATGAACACTTGCAGAACTGCGTGGATAACCTGAACCTGCTCTATGTGGCGTTCACACGTGCTGTGCAACGTCTCTTCGTGATCGGAAAGAGAGATGCAACGACCACACGCAGTCATCTGATCCAACAGGTACTGCCTGACCTCAAGCTGAAGGATGCACAGTATGAAGAGGGCGAAGAGGCTGATCAGCCCATCTCCTTCGAGTACGGATCGTTTGATGGTCTTACGTCGGAGAAGGAGAAGGATGATGGGCGTTCTGCCAATGTGTTCCTCCGTGAGGTCATCCCCTTCCCCATTGATATCCGGCACTACGACAGTCAGGTCGTATTCCGGCAGAGTAACCGGAGCAAGGACTTCATCTCTGCGGATGACGGACAAGATGATGAGGAGAGCCGACAGCGGAACCAATATATCAAGATGGGTAACGTGCTGCATAGTCTGTTCTCACAGATCCGCACCACTGATGACATCCCTCAGGTGCTACGCCGTCTGGAGTTCGAGGGTGTGCTGTACGACGAAGACGTGTCGGCAGAGAAGATACGTAACATGTTAGAGAAACGACTGAACCACAAGGACGTGCGCGAATGGTTCTCACCCCGCTGGACCTTGTACAACGAGTGCAGCATTCTCACCACCGACGAGGATGGACAACTGGTGGAACGCCGTCCCGACAGGGTGATGACGGATGGCACGACCACTCTTGTTGTTGACTTCAAGTTCGGTCGCCAGCGGGAGGAATACCACCAGCAGGTGGGTGAATACATGCAGCTGCTCCGAAAGATGGGGCATCAGCAGGTGAAAGGTTATCTATGGTATGTGTACAGTAATCAAATTGTGGAGGTGAAGGCATGAAAACATTTCTGGAAATTGTAGCCGAGGATATCGTGAGGAAATGGGGCACGGAGCTGTCAGACATTGCCGTGGTGTTCCCCAATAAACGTGCATCACTGTTCTTGAACGAACACTTGGCGAAGCTCGCAGGAAAGCCCCTGTGGAGTCCGGCCTATGTCACCATCAGCGATCTCTTTCGTCAGCACTCATCCCTGTTAGTGGGTGATCCCATCAAACTGATCTGTGATCTGCATAAGAGTTTCACGACATGTACGGGCATCGACGAGACACTCGACCATTTCTACGGATGGGGGCAGCTGCTCCTGGCCGACTTCGATGACATCGACAAGAACATGGCCGATGCCGACAAGGTGTTTGCCAACCTGCGCGATATCCATGAATTGGATGATGTGTCATACCTCTCTGAGGATCAGAAACGGATCCTCCGACGATTCTTCAGTAATTTCTCAGAAGACCATAACACGGCACTCAAACGGAAATTTCTCGAGTTGTGGAGCCATTTCGGTGATATCTACCACGACTATCAGCAACGGCTGCGCGAACAGGGATTGGCTTACGAGGGCATGCTCTACCG
>DETG01000130.1:4547-4755 GCA_002361535.1 Prevotella sp. UBA3294 | reverse complement strand
ATCATTTCTCGTTCGCTGTGGCTTGCGCTTCCCTGATCCTCTCCATTGCCATCTATTATATCTTCCGCTCCACTTTCCGTCATACTGAGGGCGGTAAGAAGAGTGCAGCCAAAGGGGATGCTGCCGCCGCAGAGCCCGAGCTTACGAAGGAGGAGACAAAGCAACGCATCGTGGCCCTTTGCTTGGTGTTTGCCGTGGTGATCTTCTT
>DETG01000130.1:0-4489 GCA_002361535.1 Prevotella sp. UBA3294 | reverse complement strand
TGGATGGCCTTCCACCAGAACGGTTTGTCGTTGACGTATTTTGCCGATGAGTTCACAGCGAAATCATCTACAGGTGTGGAGAGTATGGCATTCGATGTATGGAACCTTGTTTTGATCATCTTCATCGTGTATGCCGCTTTTTCACTTTTCCAAAGTAAGACATCCAAGGCCAAGATGATCTCTTCCGCTGTCATCGTGGTATCAGTGGCCCTGCTGATCTGGAAATACTACCGTCTGACGGGTGAGGTCTCTATCTCTGCTCCTATCTTCCAGCAGTTCAATCCGTTCTATGTAGTAGCCCTCACTCCGGTGTCGATGGCCATCTTCGGCTCGTTGGCAGCCAAGGGAAAGGAACCGTCAGCACCGAGAAAGATTGCCTACGGTATGATCGTGGCCGCCGTGGCCTATGCGCTGATGATGCTGTTCTCTTTCGGACTGCCGATGCCCGAGACTGTGATCGATGCTTCTGGCAATCCTGTGGGTAAGCATGTGGCAGATGTCACTCCGAACCTTCTCATCGGCACGTACCTCATCCTTACCTTTGGTGAGTTGTTGCTCTCGCCCATGGGTATTTCGTTCGTGTCGAAGGTGGCACCTCCTAAATATAAAGGAATGATGATGGGCGGATGGTTTGTGGCTACTGCTATCGGTAACCAGCTTGTCCTTGTGGGCGGTCTCCTCTGGGGAGCTGTTCCTCTCTGGATCTGCTGGGGTGTCTTCATGGCCGTCTGTCTTGTTGCCGCCATCTTCATGTTCACTATGATGAAACGCTTGGAGAAAGTGTGCTAAGTTTACTCTTACTCTGCGAATTAGACGAATTATGATTGCAGTCTGAATTCATTTATGAATCTGATCATTCGTCTAATTCGCAGAGATGTTAGGAAAATTTGTCACCAGACGATGCAAGATTTCCGTCTTTAGTTGTTTATTCAATAGAACAATAAACAAAAAATAATATAAGGAAAATGAAAAAAATCAAGATTTGGAGACTTGCCTTCATGATGCTTGCTGTCGTCTTCTCTTGTGACAGACAAGACGGAAATTGGGATTCAATGCTCTGGAAAGCTGAAGATCCCATGGTGATTGACAATGGTATTTATGATGTTTCTGATCGTGGAGGAACATTTACATTTACTTGTCGGAATTATTCGAGGCCATGGATAGAAAATGCGGTGTCTGGAGAAGGGTACCATTATCCAGAACGCAAAAACAATGACTATCATACAATCTTGACAGATTGGTTTAAGGCAGAAATCGTGGGAAAAAAGCTAACTGTTTCCTTCGAGCCTAATATGGAATCCAGGGATCAATTTCTATCATTGACAGTAACAGCCGGAGATATTTTCTATACCTTCAAGTTCAAGCAATTCGCACATCAAGAATAAATTATAGCGGAAAAGTCTTCGGTGACATAGTGTGATGTTGAGAAAACAGTTGACTTATTTCATGGGCTCATTTCTTATCACCTCCAAATTATCCCTTCAAAAGTTTGTGGGTGTCGGATAAAATGACTATCTTTGCGAACCGATAGTAAAGATCAATTATTTATGGCTCAGAAAAATAATCATTTGGTGATTATGGCGGGGGGAGTAGGAAGTAGGTTCTGGCCGATGAGCACCTCCGACTGTCCCAAACAGTTTATTGATGTGTTGGGAGTAGGCAGATCGTTACTGCAGCTTACGCTCGACCGCTTTTCCGGAATCTGTGATCCCAAGAACGTATGGGTGGTGACGAACAAGAACTATGCCGACATCGTGCGTCGTCAGTTGCCCGAAGTACCTGCTGAAAACATTCTCTGCGAACCCTGTCGCCGCAATACTGCACCCTGCATCTGTTATGTCAGTTGGCGTATCAAAGCCAAAGATCCCAAGGCCAATGTAGTGGTGACACCCAGCGATCATGTGGTGATGAACACCCCGGAGTTCAGAAGGGTGGTGGAGCAGTGCATGAAGTTCACCAGTGAGACCGATGCTATCGTTACCTTGGGTATGAAACCCACCCGCCCGGAAACAGGCTACGGATATATTCAGGCTGATCTCTCTACGAGTAGTCCGCGTAACAAAGAGATCTTCCGTGTGGACAGTTTCCGTGAGAAGCCCGATCATGCCACGGCCTTACAGTATATCCGTAACAAGAGCTATTTTTGGAATGCAGGCATCTTTATCTGGAGTGTGAGCACCATCGTGAACGCATTCAGGATGTATAGTCCGGCGATCAACAAGGTGTTTGAGAATATGCTGCCAATCTATGGTACGCCCCTAGAACAGGAGGAGATCAATAAACGGTTCCCACAGTGTGAGAATATCTCTGTTGACTATGCCATCATGGAGAAGGCCGAGGAAATCTTCGTATGTCCTGCCGATTTTGGCTGGAGCGACTTAGGTACATGGGGATCACTGATGATGCAAACAAAGCGTGACCTCTACGGGAACAGCATCATCGGCGAGAATGTACACCTGTTCGACACCCACAACTGTATCATCCATGCACAGAACCAGCAGCGGGTAGTGGTACAAGGTCTTGACGGTTATATCATCGCCCAGCAGGATGGTAAACTCCTGATTTGCAAGCTGGCGGAGGAACAACGAATCAAACAGTTCTCTGGAGAGGAGTGATCAATACAAGTAATACGTGAAAAGTGATCAGTGGAAAGGGATTAAGGTTCTCTAATCTTCACTATTTCTAATCATCAAGATTCTAATTCTATATTTTCTAAACAATAATCTACTAAAAACAATGACAAAGTATCCGAAAATTGGAATCCGCCCTACCATCGACGGTAGGCAGGGCGGTATCCGTGAAGGCTTGGAAGAGAAGACAATGGCTCTTGCCAAGGCTGTGAAAGAACTAATCGAGAGTAACCTGAAGAATGGCGACGGTAGTGCCGTAGAGTGTGTGATCAGTGATACCACCATCGGACGCGTCGGTGAGAGTGCCGCCTGTGCTGAGAAATTCGAACGCGAAGGGGTAGGGGCAACGATCACTGTGACCTCCTGCTGGTGCTATGGCTCTGAGACTATGGACATGAACCCTTATTATCCGAAAGCGGTGTGGGGATTCAACGGAACGGAACGTCCGGGTGCCGTCTATCTCGCTGCCGTCTTGGCAGCACATGCTCAGAAAGGGCTCCCCGCCTTTGGCATTTACGGTCATGACGTGCAGGACTTGGATGACAATACCATTCCTGCCGATGTGGCAGAGAAGATTCTGCGTTTCGCCCGTTCGGCCCAGGCCGTTGCCACCATGCGCGGGAAGTCGTACCTCTCGTTAGGAAACACCTGTATGGGTATTGCCGGCAGTATCGTGAATGCCGACTTCCTTCAGCAGTATTTAGGCATGCGCACAGAGTATGTGTCGTTAGTAGAGATCCTACGACGGGTCGATTTCAACATCTTCGATCCCGAAGAGTTTGAGAAAGCCATGCAGTGGGTGGAGAAATACTGCAAGCCCAACGAGGGACATGACTATAATGAAGATCGACCGCTCTTCCCGGGAACACCGATGACAACCTTCAACGGTAAGGGCAAAGGCAAGAACCGTGAGGAGAAAGATCAGGACTGGGAGTTCACCGTGAAGACGATGATGATCATCCGCGACTTGATGCACGGTTCGAAGAAACTGCTTGACATGGGATACAAGGAGGAGGCTATCGGACATAATGCCATCGCTGCGGGTGTCCAGGGACAGCGTCAGTGGACTGACTATAAGCCGAACTTCGACTTCCCTGAGTCGATGATGTGCACCTCTTTCGACTGGAACGGTCCTCGTGAGGCAAATATCCTCGCTACGGAGAATGATTTCTTGAATGGTATGTCGATGCTCTTCGGACATCTCATCACCAATAAGGGTGTGATGTTCTCAGATATCCGTACCTACTGGAGTCCGGAGGCCGTGAAACGTGTGACAGGCAAGGAACTCACGGGGGCTGCCGCTCAGGGATTCATCCACCTGATCAACAGTGGTGCCACCACCCTCGATGCTACCGGTGCCATGCGAGATGAGAAAGGACAGCCCACGATGAAATCACATTGGGAACTGACCGACAACGATATGGAGGCTTGTCTGAAGGCTACCAGTTGGATGCCTGCTGACCGTGACTATTTCCGAGGCGGTGGCTATTCATCACATTTCCTCACCGAGGGTGGCATGCCGATGACGATGATGCGCATCAACTTGGTTCAAGGCTTAGGTCCAGTACTGCAGTTGGCAGAGGGATGGACAGTATCCCTCGACCCGGAGGTGAACGAGATCCTCGACAAACGTACCGATCCCACATGGCCCACCACTTGGTTCGCTCCACGACTGGATCCTACGAAGGATGCCTTCAAGGATGTATATTCCGTGATGAACAACTGGGGAGCAAACCATGGTGCCATTGCATACGGACATATCGGTGCCGATATCATCACCCTGTGCTCTATCCTGAGAATACCGGTGTGCATGCATAATGTCGCTGATCAGGATATCTTCCGTCCTGCCGCATGGAATG
>DETG01000101.1 GCA_002361535.1 Prevotella sp. UBA3294 | reverse complement strand
TCATTGCGGTGAGGAAATTCTCGTAACCAAGCTTTTCGATGTAGTTCAGATACTGGCACATCCATGCTATATGCTCCTTTTCGCCATCAATCCACTTGTAGATGAGCTTCTGAGTGGGATAGTCGTCAGAGAAGGCGGCAGCCATTTCGCTCATCACCTTGATGGCATCCTTTGAATCCTCAAAGTCGGTCTCAATCTGCTGCTTGGGGGCGTCGTAGAAGGGAAACTCCTGAGTCTTCATGGCCTCCTGCAAGTCTGCAGGCTTGCAGCCCATCTCCACCAGTCGGTTGAGCACCTCTTCTGCCTCATCCCACTCTTCCTCTGCCTCTTCCTTCCACTTGTCGGCCAACTTGTTCCAGCCTTGCAGACGACAATATGCTGAGAAGGCGAAATGTTGCTTACTGTTACCAAACCACACGGCACCTGCCTGTGCAAACTGCTTTAAAGCTTCTTCTTTTGTCATAATAGAAATTACTTATTATAGTTTATAAATCAGCATTAATACTTGAGTGCAAAGTTACGACTATATTTTTATACTATTGATGATTGAAACCATACAAAAATTGATTTAGACGAACCTAATTCGAAAAAAAACAGTAATTTTGCGCCCAGATATGTACACGTTAAAGGAATCACTACTCAAATTGGGGATGATTTTGCCCCACGAAGACTGGAACGACAGCATCGTGCTGGTCGAGGCTAACGCGCAAATCGCTTACGGCACAAACATTACGATGGGATATCTCAAGTGCTACACATTTACCATTATCGAGCGCGGATGGGTCACGTTGAAGTACGGGGCGGGGCGGCAGCTTTTACTGCAGCGCGGCGACATGTTTGTCTATTCGCCAGGCTTCCCCATCAAGGTTATCACCCTGTCTGACGATTACCAGTCGCTCATCCTGATGGCCGACGAGGACTATACTCTAGAGCCAGGCATGCACGATGCCATCAGCACAGCCTATTTTTCCATAGTGCAGATGGACACACCCATGCTGCATCTTTCCGATGACGATTTCCAGAACCTGCGGGAACTTTTGCTGCTCGTTCAGCGCTATCAGCAGTCGCCATCACCGCGCAGGAGAGAGAGCCTCCGCCTGCTCTACGGACTTTTCCTGAATGAACTAAGGTCCATCGAGGAACACAGCGTCAAGGAGCATCGCTTCTCGCCTCGCGTGGAAGAGATTTTCCTGGAGTTCATGCACCTGCTGACCAGGCACTTTGCCGAGCATCACGACATCGCCTTCTACGCCGACCGGCTGAACATCACCTCCACCTACCTCTCGCGTATTATAAAAAAGGTATCTGGAGGGCGTACCGTCGTGGGGTATATCAGCCAAATGCTTCTCATGGAGGCCACATTCCTGCTCAGCCAGACATCCCTTTCCATAGCGCAGATAAGCGATAGGCTACACTTCTCAGAGCCAGCCGCCTTTACCCGTTTCTTCCAGAACATGAGAGGTGTCACACCAAAGGGCTACAGGAAGGAGTGTCTGTGACCATCTTTCCTCTAAAGAAAACTTAGAAACCTTTGCAAAAGGCAAATGAGAGTATTAACAGATCAGGGTTAATGCCCGTAACTTTTTAGAGACTATGGATATATAGGGAAACCGACAGGTTTCCTGGGTATTAATCCAAGAGTCGCTCACTTGTAATCTTTGCTGGTAGGGTGGGCTCCTACATGTTGTTGCTCCGTCACCTACGAATCATTCCACCGTTCCCTACATCTCATTCCGCCGTTCCCTACATATTGTTCCTCCGTCACTTTACATCCATAGATGATGGTGGAACACATGGTAGATAACGGCGGAAAGGGGTGGATGGAGGCCATTGAAGTATGAAAATTTGGGTGGGAGGGTGGTGTGGGTGGTGTGTTTTTTGAAACTTTTATAAAAAAGTATTATTTCGCCCTTCGCGCGCGCACGGGGATTTTGTAAAAAAACTCCACCTCCACCACCCTCCCACCCAGAAGCATGAGTCAAAATTGTAGCTTCAACGTGGCGTCATGACGTGCGACCACACATAAAAACTACAGAATCTCTTTGTCGTTTCAATTATTTTTCATACCTTTGTCGTTGCATTTAACCATAGAACGAAAAACGTATGCAGAACGGATTTATCACAGTGGCAGCCGCTATTCCTCAGGTGAAGGTGGCAGACTGCGTTTACAACACACAACAGATAGAGAGTATGATTGCCCAGGCCGAAGGGAAAGGCGTGGAGGTGATCGTCTTTCCGGAACTGTCGATCACGGGCTATACCTGTCAGGACCTCTTCCGTCAGCATGCGCTGATCGAACAGGCAGAGACAGCAGTGATGATGCTCCTCGACTTCACACGTAAACTCGATGTGATTGCCATCGTGGGACTCCCCGTGGTGGTGGGCGACCTGTTGCTGAACTGTGCTGCCGTGATTCAGAAAGGTGACCTTCTGGCATTAATTCCCAAGACCTACCTGCCTAACTACAGTGAGTTCTACGAGAAACGTTGGTTCGCTTCCTCGCAGGACCTGCGCCCCACGGAGATCCGTTTCGCGGGCAACCGTATCGTGGTGTCGCCCGAGCCGCTGCTCATCCGTACCTGCGACGGTGCGATGCTCGGTGTAGAGATCTGTGAGGACGTGTGGGCACCGGCACCACCCAGTAACCACCTGGCCTTAGCAGGAGCCGACCTGATCTTCAACCTCTCCGCCAGTGATGAGCTCATCGGCAAGCACGAATACCTGAAGACCCTTTTAGCACAGCAGAGTGCCCGTACCATCACGGGCTATATCTACAGCGGCTGCGGCTTCGGAGAGAGTACGCAGGATGTGGTGTATGGCGGTAATGCGATGATCTACGAAAACGGAAAGCTGCTCACCGAGGCAGCACGTTTCTCGATGGATGAACAGATGATGGTGAGTCAGATCGACATCGAACGACTCCGCGCTGAGCGGCGCACGAACAGCACCTACGTGAATGCACAGCGTGGCTATACGGCGGTCATCAAGGATGCCCATTCCATCACCCCGCGTGACTTCGTCCTGCTACGTGACATCGATCCCCATCCGTTCATCCCCAACGACAGTGATATGGCAAAGAGCTGCGAGGAGATCCTGAATATTCAGGTGAGCGGACTGGCCAAGCGCATGGTGCATACCCACAGCAAGAATGTAGTGATCGGTATCAGCGGCGGACTGGACAGTACGCTGGCCCTGCTGGTCTGTGTGAAGACCTTCGACCGCCTCAAGCTGTCGCGTAAGGGCATCCTCGGTGTGACCATGCCCGGATTTGGCACCACCGACAGGACCTATCACAACGCCATCGCCCTGATGGAGAGCTTAGGGGTAACCATCAAGGAGATCAGTATCGCCAAGGCGGTGATGCAGCACTTCGAGGACATCGGTCACGACCCGAAGGTGCACGATGTGACCTACGAGAACTCGCAAGCCAGGGAGCGCACGCAGATCCTGATGGACCTGACCAATAAATACGGTGGTTTGGTGGTAGGAACGGGTGACCTCAGTGAACTCGCTTTAGGATGGGCCACCTACAACGGCGACCACATGTCAATGTATGGCGTGAATGCCAGTGTGCCCAAAACCCTCATCCGCTATATCGTAAGGTATGTGGCCTCCACGATGGAGAAAGACGACAAGCGGGGAGCCGACATCCTGTTGGATGTGCTCGACACCCCCATCTCCCCGGAGCTGACCCCTGCCGACGAGCAAGGGAATATCCAGCAGAAGACAGAAGACTTGGTGGGGCCTTATGAGCTGCATGACTTCTTCCTGTACTATTTCCTGCGCTTCGGCTTCTCCCCGAGGAAGATATTCCTGTTGGCGCAGCACGCCTTCAAGAACAGCTACGATGATGAGACGATCCGTCACTGGCTCACCACCTTCATCCGTCGGTTCTTCTCGCAACAGTTCAAACGTTCCTGTCTGCCCGACGGTCCGAAGGTGGGAAGCGTGAGTCTGTCACCCCGTGGTGACTGGCGTATGCCCTCGGATGCCATGAGCACATTGTGGTTGCAAGAGATGGAAGAATAGATACCCAAGCCTCCCAAGAATCATGAAAATAAGACATATTATCCTACTCATAGGAGCCGTGTTAGGCATGATGGCGTGCAGCGATGATGACTCGTTCACGACCTCCGCCTCTTACCGTCTGACGTTCTCTGTCGACACGGTGAAGATGGACACGGTTTTCTCGAGGGTACCCACCAGTATGCGCTCCTTCTGGGTGTATAACCGCTCGGGCGACGGCATCCGCTGTTCGTCGATCCGACTGGCCAAAGGAAACCAGACCGGTTTCCGCGTGAATGTGGATGGCACCTATTTAGGACAGACCGCCGGATTCCAGACCCGTGACGTAGAGATCCGCAATAAGGACAGTATCCGTGTGTTTGTGGAACTCACCTCCGTGGAGAACGGGATGACGGAACCGCAGAAGATAGAGGATGACCTCGTGTTCACCTTGGAGAGTGGGGTGGAGCAGAAGGTGAACCTGAATGCCTTCAGCTGGGATGCCGAAATTCTCTCCGACGTGGTGGTGAGTCAGGACCGGGTGCTCGATGGTGAGAAGCCCACGGTGATCTACGGGATGATACGTGTGGAGGAGGGAGCCACCCTGCGTATTGCTGCGGGCAAGACCGTCTATTTCCATAACAACGGCGGACTGGATGTTTATGGGCGTTTAGTCACTGAAGGTACGGCAGAGAAGAACGTGGTGCTGCGCGGTGACCGTATTGACCGGATGTTCGACTATCTGCCATACGACATGGTGAGCGGACAGTGGCAGGGTATCCATTTCTATGAGAGCTCTTACGATAATGTCATCGACTATACCGACATCCACAGCACCTTCACGGGTATCACCTGCGACTCCGCAGCTCTTGACCGACAGAAGCTGACGTTACGGAACACCATCGTCCATAACTGTCAGGGTGCCGGTGTCACGATGCGACACTGTAAGGTGAGCATGGAGAACTGTCAGCTTACCAACACCTTAGGTGCCTGCTTAGATATCTTAGGTGGTGACATCCAACTGAACCATTGTACGCTGGCACAGTTCTACCCGTTTGACAGCAACCGTGGTCCGGCCTTGTCGTTTGCCGCCGACGAGAAGAACCCGTTGGAACGACTGCTTTGTGAAAACAGTATCGTGACGGGCTATGCCGAGGATGTGGTGATGGGCAGTCAAACAGATTCTGCCACCTTCGAGTACCAGTTTGTGGCCTCAGTGCTACGCACGCCGGAGGTGGACGATACCGCACGGTTCCATCAGATAGTATGGGAGGATGTGAAGGATACGGCAGCGGTGAGCGGAGAGAAACATTTCAAGCTCATCGACATCGACCAGCAACGGTATGACTTCCACCTGCTGCAGCGTTCTACCGCCGTGGGCATCGCCCTGCCGACGTCGGCCCTCCCTGTAGACCGTGAGGGTATGCCTCGTGACGAGAAGCCCGATGCCGGATGCTATGAATGGAAGGAAGAAACTACTACTTGATATATGGAAACAATTCAATTAAAACAAGACCTGTTGTTCTGTCAGTTGGAAGAGCTGTCGAACGACGAGCAGCAGTTAGTGAGGAAGGCGATGCAAGCCACCGACAACAGCTATTCGCCCTATTCAAAGTTCCGGGTGGGTGCCGCCCTGCGCCTGGCCGACGGTACGGAGATCATCGGTGCCAACCAGGAGAATGCTGCTTTTCCCGTGACGCTCTGTGCCGAGCGTACCGCTATCTTCGCCGCACAGGCTCAGTATCCCGCACAGCCAATCGTTGCCCTGGCCGTTGCCGCACGCAACGAGAACGGTTTCACGGAAGATCCCGTGACGCCCTGTGGCTCGTGCCGTCAGGTGATCTTAGAGATAGAACAGCGTTATAACCAGCCGGTCAAGATCTACCTCTACGGTACGCGTGGGGTGTATGTGATCAACACCGTCCGCGACCTGCTTCCCCTCTGTTTTGTGGAAGAGTCGATGGGATGATTACAGTCCGCACATCTGCCTGTAAGGACAGCTGTCACAGAGGGTGCGGTCGTTGGTGGGCATGAAGGGGTGAGTTGGTTCGAAGATTTCGGTGAGCACCCCGTCGAGCAGTGCATTGAATGCCTCCTCGTAGTGACTGATATCCATCATCTTTTCTTTTCCCATCCATAGGGTGGGATCATAGTTATCGCCGGCAGTATGCTGGATGAAGAGCAGGGCAGGGGATACGGGGAGATTGCTGCTGTTGAGCTGTGGATGATGCCTCACGAAGAGGGAGTACAACAGGGTCTGCAGGTAGTAGTCGGCATGTTTCTTGGGAACGATAGGCTGTTCGAAGATCTCCTCCACGGTGTAGATCTTTGTGGTGAGTGCCTTACTGCCTGTCTTGTAATCCACCACACGGATGCGTTCCTCGCCTGTTGCCTTGTCGGTAACCAGATCAAGACGGTCAATAATACCGCCCATGCGGATCCGTAATACACCTGCCGTCGTGCTCACTTCTTTCTCATCCTCTACATACTTCTCCAGTCCGATGATATAGAACGGTGCCAATACCTTATCGATCCTGAGCAGTCGTTTCAGGTATTGGATGATCACCTCGCGGTTGATGAGGTGCAGGCCGTTCAGTCGTTCCTCCATCTCCTCCCGCGAAAGCTGTTCAGATTTGAACACCTCTTCCCGGAATGCTTGGTCCACTGCCCTTTCTATCTCCTCGGGGTGCTTCTCGATATATTCAATGTCGCCGGGCATGATCATCCGGCCCTTCACCTTATATTTGTCATAGAGCAGCTGGGAGGCTTTGTGGAAGATGTTACCGAAGGTGCGGTTGTCGATGACATCCTCATCGAGGTTGTCAGGTTCCTTGATACCCAAGATGTGATTGTAGTAGAACTGCAGCTGACAGCGCAGGTAGCGGTTGATAAAGGTAGGATAGATGCCCTTGTATGCCAAGGCTGTCAGAGCCTCCATCACGGCAGTGTCTTTCTCTATCTTCCTCGGCATGACGGGGAGCAGTTCTTGTCCGGCCTGCAATGATTTCCGTTCGATCTTCAGCTTACTCTCCACCATCAGTTGGAGCATGAACCGACTCATCTCACCGGTATGCCCGTCTTCCGTTGAGTTGTTGTAGAGGATGGTCACATCGTGGGCACGTTGCATGAGACGATGGAAATAGTAGGCATAGACCGCTACCTTGTGATCGATGGTGGTCAGTCCGTAGGCTTTGCGGATGGCATAGGGGATGAAGCTGGCATCGTTGACACCCTTGGGCATGTTCCCTTCGTTACAGGAGAGGATCAGCAGGTGCTCGAAGTCGAGGTTACGGGTCTCCAATACTCCCATCAGCTGAATGCCCATGATAGGTTCTCCGTGGAAGGGTATGCTGGTGCTGGCGATGAGCTGCTGGATGAGTTTCTGCAGGGTGATGGCATCGGCGGTGAGGTCGCCAGAGGCGATCAGGTTCTCCAAGCGGTTCAGCAAGGTATAGGTACGGAACAGTGATTCCTGTTCGAAGGCATCATCTTTCTGGGCTGTCTGCTGTGCGATGGTTCTGACGAGGGTGGTAAGACAGTTGTTAATGTCTTGAAGGGAGAGGTCGCGATGGTTCTTAGGGATGATATTCTCCTGCTCTACATAGGTATAGTAGGGATGATGAGTCATCCTTCGGAAAGCCTTCCTGCCGCCATAGATGAGGTAGTTCATCACCTGCATGACAAACGAGCTGATCAGTGCATGCTGCAGGGGATAGCCCGTTGTGACATTCACCTGTTTCACCGCATCGGGCAGACAGTGGATGGCGGTCTGGAGGATCGACTCATCGCACATCACGACAGCGGTTTTCCTGCCTGCTGCGATGCGGTCATCCTGTTGCAGCCATGTACTGATGTATCGTGCCTGGATATCTTCGGTTGTCGCACTGATCAGCGTCACCGTCTTCTCGTGGTTGAGGTTGTCGTAGATCTGCGGGTCGTTGTTATCCAGTTCGTTGGGGAACAGGGTGAGATACTCGGAGATGAAATAGCCGGCTTCGTTACCCACGGGCATATCTTCGCGCGTTCCTTTATATATATAGTATTGATCGAAATCCCAGTAGAAAGAGCATTTCTTCTCTTCCTTCAGACGGCGGAACACTTTCTGTTCCACTTTCTGTAAGAGGTTGAACCCAACGAAGATATAGTGCTTGTATGACAGGGAGAGCTGCATGTTTTCAGCAACATCGCGGTAGAGCATGCCCTCGTAAGCCAATCCCTGTTCGCGCAGCCGTTGCTGATAGTCGTGGTAGATATCACCGAAATGGCTCCACAACTCGAGAAATTTCCGTTTGAGTGCCGTGTTATGGTCTTCTGAGAAATTACTGAAGAATCGTCGGAGGATCCGTTTCTGATCCTCAGAGAGGTATGACACATCATCCAATTCATGGATATCGCGCAGGTTGGCAAACACCTTGTCGGC
>DETG01000025.1:36559-37460 GCA_002361535.1 Prevotella sp. UBA3294 | reverse complement strand
CATCTCTGAGATTGTAAAGAAGCTCTTGGCATAAACTTCAATTCTATGTAGAATTAGTGGCACAATTATGGCACATGGCGCCGTAACTTACTGTAAATCAGCATGTGCTTTAAACTTCAACGAGGATGAGTGTTAAGCGGTAGAAAATTCTACTAATTAATTAAACATCAGCGAGATAAGCAAATTTTGTTTGTTTGTCTCGCTGGTGTTTTATGGACTTAATTACAGTAGGGGTATGAGAAAATGTTCAAATATACTCCGCTCTATGCTAATGGTAAAGAACCCATCATAGAAGAGCAGGATGTATACCGTATAGAGATACCATATATCCCGACTTTACAGGGTAGTAATGTCGAGGCAACACAGAAAAGTACACAGAAAATAATAAACTTAATACGTGAGAATCCTTATGTTACAACCCAGGAAATGGCAGATTCCATTGGGATTATTCGTCGAACTATTGCTAAACATATTAGGTCTTTACAAGATAAAGGAATAATTAAACGTATTGGCCCAGACAAGGGGGGCCATTGGGAAGTGGTAGGGGATTAAAATACAATTATACAAATTTGCGTAACGCATTTTTGTATAATAGGCATAATATCTGCCTGTCACAACTGTTCGTATTTTCCGAACGGCTCTCTATCTGTCAACTATCTGACGAAGAATATTGAGGGAGCATAAAATGATGTTTATCACTATGTTCCCTCAAAATAACTTTCTACTTGGGGCTGATATCGAGATAATCCTTCAGCGCATCGACGTATTCACCGAACGCCTGCCGTCCTTTCTCGCTGATACGGCAGAGGGTGCAGGGGCGCTTGCCCTTGAAGGTCTTCTCTACCTCTATGTAGCCCGCCGCCGTGAGCTTGTCGATCTGCACACTCAGGTTGCCCGCCGT
>DETG01000025.1:0-36502 GCA_002361535.1 Prevotella sp. UBA3294 | reverse complement strand
GCTCCCGTCTGCTCCTTGATGTAGGGGAACTCGGCCTCGTCGGCACTGATGAGCAGCGACATGACGGCAAGTCGCAACTCGGAGTGCAGCAGTGGGTCTAATGGCTTGAACGGCATAGGCTACTTCTGTCGCTTGAGCATCAGGCCTGGGAGCGTCAGACCGACGAATGAGAATACTAAAACCATAATACATGGTGGAATGTGAGAAAAACGGTAGAAACTGGCCAAGTCGAATAAGCGGCTCAGAAACATATCCGCAATGCCGAACGACTCCCAGATGAAACCGCCGATGCCGCCGATGATACCGCACCATACCAACCAACGGCTTTTAAGTATATAGCCTGTAATGGTTATTGCCATTCCCATCATAAGTAAGATGATGCGGAAGGGATGGATGGCAATACGGGTATACATCTCTGGAGTCTCCATTCGCCCCATAAAAAAGTCGAAAAGGATGGCAAAGACACAAAAGGAAAGGGTAAAGATGCCGAAGGTCTGCCATGTCTTGTCCACCATTGAGCCAACAAGGCTAGTGGGTGCCTTTGGCTTGTCTTTTTTGACATAGCGGTCAATACCAATCACTAAAACAGGTATCAATCCATATAGCAGATAAAAGAGCGTATTGCCAGTGAGCAGGATACCAGTGGTAATAAGGATGGCCATGCCCATAATGCAGAGTCCCGAGATATAAAGTGACCGCCCTACATCCTGCGACACGACTTTACGGCTACGCTTTATCTGATCCGTGATAATCTCCAGACTGCGCTCGGCAGTCAGATTGTTTTTTTCTTCCATTGTTCTTTTGTTTTGGGATGTTACACACTTTGTTTACTTGTTCTCCGGCCTCGTCCCGGCTCCTGCAGAAAGCCAGGATTCTGCCTCATGTGTTCGAATCACGGTGCAAAGATAAATAAGTTTATAATATAAACCAAATTATTCCGTAAATATTTTGCCTTTTGGCTTGTATTTTAACATTTCAACAGAAAGAAAGGTGTCTTTTCATAGTTTTTTCAGGAATCCTGTAGTTTTTTTCTATCTTTGTGCGACTAATTATCAAACAGGACAATTGAATGAAAAGATGAATGAATCAGAACGCAAGTTTGAAGAAATGGTGAGAGAACATCGCGGTACAATCTACACCGTGTGCTACATGTTCTCTAATGATCAGGACGAGGTGGCCGACCTGTTTCAGGAGGTGCTCATCAACCTTTGGAAAAGTCTGTCCTCGTTTGAGGGGCGCAGCGACGTGCGCTCCTGGATCTATCGCGTCAGCCTGAACGTGTGCATCTCGCTCGACCACAAGAAGCGAAGACACAAGACGGTGGCGCTGACAATGAACATCAACCCCTATGAAGAGATGGAAAGCAACCAGAACTCTCGGCAGATGGATATGCTTCGAAGGCGAATTGCCAAACTTGGCCAATTCGATCGTGCCATTATTCTGTTATGGTTAGAGAATATGAGTTACGAGGAAATTGCTGCTATCATGGGAATTACGGTGAAGAATGTCTCCGTTCGTCTCTACCGTATCAAAGAGGAATTAAAAAACATGTCAAACGATTAAATAACAGGAATTATGGATAATCAGAATAACAACTTACAGGAATTGGAAGAACTTCGCGGTCAGGTCGCAGAGTTTAAGAAACGTATGGAACAGCAGGAGATAGTCAGCCGCCACCTGTTGAAAGAGGCGATGAAAGGCAACGTGTTGTGGATTAAGCAGATGAGTTTTTGGGGCAGCGTAGTGGAATTGGTGTTATTACCTTTGTTTGTTTACATTCTAAGAAGCATCGCCGGTTTTTCTTGGCTACCAATTATAGTCATAGGTCTTATGATTGTTGGTGAGGCAGTCTTCAACTTTTGGAATGTCAGTACCATCCGCGACAAACATCTGGCAGTCGATGATGTGCTCAGTGTTCAGCAGCGGCTGATAACCTATAAGCGCAGGGAGAAACTTTACACGTTCGGCATAGTTCCTTTCATATTGCTCTGGTTAGTATGCATTCCGTTTGGCGTTTTTCATGACACCGAGATTCCTTTCCCCTCAAGTGATAGATTGGTTGTTTATTGCGTGGCTATTGTCATCGTATTTGCCTTGTTATTTTATGTCTTTTCCCGCGAGATGCGCTCGCTGAACAAGGCTATCAAGACCATTGATGAATTTGCTGGAAAGAAATAATAGGAGTAATAAAAATGACAGTCTTTTTGAATGTACTTTCATTTATATTTCGTATCTTTGCTGCCGAAAGCATCAATTCTAAGATATGAATGACGAAGAATACCGTCGCGAGGAACTCATCCGCGAGATAGAGCGCCGCGTGGAACGAATGACCCTCCGACAACTGGAGGCGCTGCAATACGAACTGGAGACAAAGGACTATTCGGCCGACGATGCCGGATAGTCCTTTGTGCTCTTATGCGTTCAGAGAATGGAAACAAAATCATCATCAAAATAACTGTCAAACTTATGAAAATACAAAACATCCTTATGACTTTTGCTATTTCCTCTGCATTGACCTGTGCAGTAAGCAGTTGCCAGCAGGCACAACGCGAGAACCCATTGCTGCAGGAAAGCACGCTGCCCTACGGAGCACCCGACTTCAGCAAGATCAAGACCTCAGACTATCTACCGGCCTTCGAGACGGCCATCCAGCAGAACCGCGACAACATTGCCAAGATTGTGGACAATCCCGATTCTGCCACTTTCGAGAACACCATCGTGGCCTATGAGGAGAGCGGACGATTGCTCGACCGCGTGAGCCGCGTGTTCTTTGCCCTGACTGAGGCCGACAGGACTCCCGAACTCAGCGAGATAGAGAAGAAAGTGATGCCCATGCTGACCGAACTGGAGAACGAGATTTCCTTCAATGTGCCGCTCTTTGAGCGCATCCGCAAGGTTTATGACAGTCAGCACGACTCGCTTCAGGGCGAGGACAAGAAACTCCTGGAAGAAACCTATAAGGAATTCGTGCGCAAGGGTGCGCTTCTGCCCAACGACAAGAAAGACCGCATGAAGGCCATCAATCTCCGCATCACCGACCTGCAGCAGAAGTGGGGCGACCTTCTGCTCGAAGCCACCAATAATGCCGTGGTGTGGGTGGACAGCAAGGAGAAGCTGGCCGGACTGAGCGAAGCCGGCATTGAGCAATGCAAGAAAGACGCCGAAGGGCTACGGGTAGGCGACGGAACGTCGGGGATGAGCCGGGGCGGCAAGGCTCCCTACGCCATCGTCATCGTGAACACTACGCAGCAGCCCCTGCTGACCAGTCTCGACAACCGCGACTTGCGCCGTCAGGTCTATGAGGCCTCCATCCACCGCACCGACGGAACCGGTAAGTTCAACACCTATTCCATCGTCAGCGAGATTGCCAAGCTGCGTGCCGAACAGGCCGAACTGATGGGCTATCCCAACTATGCCGCCTATTCCCTGGAAAAGACCATGGCCAAGACGCCCGAGAACGTCTATGCTTTCCTGAAGAACCTCATTGCCCAGTATAAACCCGCGGCCGATGCCGAGACCAAGGCCATCGAGGAGTTCGCACAAAAGACCGAAGGCCCCGACTTCAAGCTGGAGCCCTACGACCGTTTCTACTATTCAGCCAAGATGAAGAGCCAGATGCTCAACATCAGCGACGACGAGGTAAAGTCGTATTTCAATGTCGATAGCGTGCTCATCAACGGCGTGTTCTATGCTGCCAACCGCGCATACGGCCTCACCTTCAAGCAGCGCACCGACATTCCCACCTATCATCCCGACATGAAGGTGTTCGAAGTGTTCGACAAAGACGGCAAGCAGAAGGCCCTCTTCTATTGCGACTATTTCCGCCGGCCCACCAAGCGCGGCGGAGCCTGGATGGACGGATTTGCCAAGCAGAGCCGCCACTACGGTCAGTTGCCCATCATCTTCAATGTGTGCAACAATGCGAAGGCTCCCGAGGGCAAACCCTCGCTGCTCACCTGGGACGAGGTGACCACGCTCTTCCATGAGTTCGGCCATGCCCTCCACGGCATTCTCTCCGACTGCAACTACAACCGCCTGAGCGGAACTTCCGTGGCCCGCGACTTCGTGGAGATGCCCTCGCAGTTCAATGAGTCGTTTGCCTCCATTCCCGAAATCTTCGACCACTATGCCCTGCATTGCGAAACGGGCAAACCGATGCCCGCCGAACTGAAGGAGCGCATGCTGAAGAGCATCAACTTCCATAGCGCATACGCCCTGGGCGAGAACCTCGCCGCCACCTGTCTGGATATGGCTTGGCACATGCTGCCCTCCGCCAAGGTTCCCACGGCTGACAAGGCTGCTGACTTCGAGACCGAGGCTCTGCAGCAGATTGGTCTGCTCAACAATCAGATTCCTCCCCGCTATCGCACCAGTTATTTCAACCACGTCTGGGGTGGAGGCTATGCCGCCGGCTACTACAGCTATCTGTGGACCGAGGTGCTTGCCGTGAACATTGCCAACGTCTTTGCCAAGCGCGGAGCCCTTGACCCCGCCACCGGCAGTGACTTCTGCCAGAAGGTATTGAGCCGCGGTAACACCGGCGACCTCATGCAGATGTTCACCGACTTCACCGGAATGGCCCAGCCCGATGCCTCCGCTCTTCTCAAAGCCCGCGGACTTTGATTTACCATCGCTTCTTTTCAGCAGGTTCGTCAATTTCTTCCAACGTACCTGTTTCTGAGTCGATACGAGGGTGTGTCATCATGGGGGAATGCGCTTCGCGCAGAACCAACAATTCATTTTGACACACCCTCGAGAAGATCGTGCCAAGTGTCTTATCAGTCTCTGAAAAAGCGAATCATACAATAAAACGGACGAAATTACGTTATGTTGATGTGTTTAGACGTTTATGCATGATCTGTGGAGCTCTTCTGCTCGTCGCATCGGCGGCAGAGGCGCAATATGATGTCAGCTTCAGTCATTACTTCGACATGGAGCCGTCTTTTAATCCCGCATCGGTGGGTAAGGAGACGAAGGTGAACGTGACAGGTGCCTATGCGATGGATCTGGCGGGTTTCCGTCATAATCCCCGAACGATGTACATCGCCGGTGATATGCCTTTCTATATGATCAAGTCGTATCATGGAGTGGGCATACAGCTGATGAACGATCAGATTGGTTTGTTCCAGCACCAGCGTTTTTCCTTGCAATACGCTTATAAACACAAACTGTTTGGTGGAACGCTGAGTGCTGGTCTGCAAGCTGGCTTTATCAGTGAGAACTTCGATGGAACGGGCGTGGACATCATTGATCCCGGTGATCCTGTCTTCGCCACGTCTGAGGTGAACGGCAATACAATCGATTTGGCTTTCGGCTTGTATTATCTGCGCAAGCAGTGGTATGCCGGTGTGTCGGTGCTGCACCTCACAGCTCCTCTTGTAGAGTTGGGGCAGACCAACGAATTACAGATTGATCGGACGTATTATTTAACAGGTGGATACAATATTAAGCTGAGAAATCCGTTTGTTACAATACCCACCTCCGTGCTCGTACGTACCGACGGTGTGGCCTATCGGGCAGATGTGACGGCGCGGCTGCTCTATACGAACGACAAGAAAGTGATGTATGTCGGTGCCGCATATAGTCCCACCAACTCGGTGACCCTTTTAATCGGAGGCCGTGTCCATGGTATTATGCTGGGCTACAGCTATGAGTTCTACACATCGGCCATTAATCCGGGCAATGGCAGTCATGAATTGTTCGTGGGATACCAAACCGACTTGAACCTCTATAAGAAGGGGCGGAACAAGCACAAGAGCGTACGACTGTTATAAAAAGGAATAGGGACGAAAAAATGAATTAACAAGATATGAAAAGGATAGTATATAATAAGGTGAAAGTCATGGCTGGGAGCATGTTGCCTCTTTGCCTTTTGGCTTTTTTACTGGTTATGACAGCTTGTGCCGGCAGTAAACTTGCTAACTCCTCCAGTCGTGGTGGAGAGGTGACCGGTGTGGGTGGTGGCAGAGGATTCACCGAGCCTACTCCGTTTGGTATGACCCTTATCAAGCGGGGGTATTTGAAGATGGGTATCGAGAAAGAGGACAGTCTTTGGGGAAAGCAGACACCAGTCAAGGATATCTCCGTTGATGGTTTTTGGATGGACGAGACCGAGGTCACCAACTCCGAATACAAGCAGTTCGTTTATTGGGTGCGCGACTCAATTCTCCGCACTCGTCTGGCCGATCCCTCCTATGGCGGCGATGAGTCGTATATGATCACAGAAGACAAGAACGGTGATCCTGTCCCACCACATGTAAACTGGAAAAAGGCTCTGCCGAGGAAACCCAATGAGGATGAGCAGCGTGCCATAGAAAGTCTGTACGAGACGAATCCCGTGACAGGTGAAAAGATGCTCGATTGGCGACAGATGAACTATCGCTACGAAGTGTACGACTATACCACGGCAGCCCTGCGGCGTAACCGTCTGAATCCCGAGGAACGCACATTCAACACTGATGTCGTGGTGGATCCCAACGAGGTGGTGATGATCTCCAAGGATACTGCCTATATCGATGACGAAGGACGAATCATCCGTGAGACCATCGACCGTCCGCTAAGCGGTCCCTGGGATTTCCTGAATACGTATATCGTGAATATCTATCCCGATACCACTTGCTGGGTGAACGATTTCCAGAACTCAGACAATGAGACCTATCTGCGTTATTATTTCAGCAACCCGGCTTACAACCAGTATCCCGTGGTGGGTGTCACGTGGGAGCAGGCCAATGCTTTCTGTGCTTGGCGTACCGACTATCTTCTGAAGGGCTTAGGCGGTGAGGCACGTTATGTCCAACGCTATCGTCTGCCCACTGAGGCTGAATGGGAATATGCAGCCCGTGGAAAGGACGGCAATGAATTCCCGTGGGACAACGAGGATATGAAGAGTGACCGTGGATGCTATTATGCGAATTTCAAACCCGACCGCGGAAACTACACCAAGGATGGTAACCTCATCACCAGCAAGGTGGGCATTTACGGTGCCAATACCAACGGGCTCTTCGATATGGCAGGAAACGTGGCTGAGTGGACCAGCACGATCTATACCGAGGCTGGTGTGGATGCGATGAACGACCTGAACCCCACACTGAAGTATAATGCTGCCAAGGAAGACCCTTATCGGTTGAAGAAGAAGAGTGTTCGTGGGGGCTCATGGAAAGATCCTGAGAGCTATATCCGTTCGGCTTGGCGTACTTGGGAATATCAGAATCAGCCACGCTCGTATATCGGTTTCCGCTGCGTGCGTTCGCTGGCCAGTGCCCAGAGTGAGAAGGTCAAAGGAAAGAAAGGTAAGAATTAACCCGTAATAATGTTTATCAAATATAGACAACCATGACACAGTATAGTAAACTGAATATCATATACCGTCTGCAGAAATGGATGGACAGTGTGCCCGGTCAGACATTCCTGAACTATGCCTATAGCTGGGGTGCCTCCATTGTGATTCTGGGTACCCTTTTCAAACTGACTCACCTTCCGGGAGCCAACTTCTTCCTGTTCCTCGGAATGGGAACGGAGGTGTTCGTGTTCTTCCTCTCAGCCTTCGACCGTCCGTTCGATAAGACTGCCGACGGCATGGATCTCCCTACACATGTGGATATTGATGGCGAACCGGTAGAGGTCTCCAAGGCTGGTGTTCGCGTGGAATCCACCGCGAGTCCCTCGCAGGGTGGAGAGCACATGGCAGCCGTTTCGGGTGGTGGAGTCGTTGGCGGTGGTACGATTATCATCGGCGGTGGTGCTCCTGCTGCTTCAAAGGGAACCGGCGAAAAACCTACCCTGGAGAAAGTCAATACCGAGGCCATTGCTGCCGTTTCTTCATCGGTGGCTACTGTTTCAGGAGCTTCCGAGGCTCAGTTGCCAAAGATGGATCCCGAACTCGAACAGGCCACTACCGACTATGTGGCTGAATTGAAACGTCTCACGGAGATGCTCTCCAAGGTGGCCGAACAGAGCGAGAAACTGGGACGTAACTCCGAAGAGATGGATAACCTTGACCGCACATTGACAGGAATCTGTAAGGTCTATGAGATGCAGCTGAAGAGTGCCAGTGCACAGATTGGCACCATCGATGAAATCAATGACCAGACCAAGAAGATGGCCCGCCAGATAGAGGAACTCAACCGTATCTATACCCGCATGATCGAGGCCATGACCGTGAATATGCCTGCTGGTGCCGTCCGTCCGCAGGCTTCTGGTGAGATTTAGAATTAAGAGTTTAGAATTAAGAATTAAGCGTTTTTAATCGTGGCAATAAAGAAAAGACCGGTTTCTCCGCGCCAGAAGATGATCAACCTGATGTACGTCGTACTGATGGCGATGCTGGCTCTCAACGTCTCTACCGAGGTGTTGGAAGGCTTCTCGCTGGTGGAGGAGAGTCTGAACCGGACTACCGATAACTCTTCCAAACAGAATGCGGCCATCTACGGTGACTTCGAAGCGCAGATGAAGAAAAATCCGGGTAAGGTGAAGCAATGGTTTGAGAAGGCTACACAGGTGAAGCAGATGAGCGATTCGCTCTACAACTTCGCCCAGCTATTGAAGGAAGAGATTGTGCGCGAAGCCGACGGCAGCGACGGAAATCTGAAGGATATCCGCAACAAGGAAGACCTGGAGGCTGCCTCCCATGTGATGCTTGCCCCCGGAACGGGGAAAGGCAAGCGTCTTTATGATGCAATCAATCAGTTCCGTGAGCGTATCCTTTCGCTCGTGACCGATGAGCATCAGAAGGAGATCATTCGTGGCAACCTGACGACAGAACTGCCCAAAAATGCCCATGCGATGGGTAAGAACTGGCAGGAGTATATGTTTGAGGGAATGCCCGTGGCCGCTGCCGTGACGTTGCTCTCCAAGATCCAGAGCGACGTGCGCTATGCTGAGGGTGAGGTGCTTCACAACCTGGTCTCTAATATTGACTTGAAAGACATCCGCGTAAACAAGCTCGATGCCTTCGTGATTCCGGAGAAGACGACACTTTATCCGGGCGAACAGTTCACGGCCAACATCGTGATGGCTGCCGTGGATACCACGCAGACTCCTGAGATCTACGTGAATGGCGTGCGTATCAATTCTACGGGTAAGTATTCGTTTACGGCCGGAGGCGTGGGCGAACATTCCTTCCAAGGCTATCTACTGACGCGCAATGCTGCAGGCGAGGACATCCGTCGTAACTTCTTGCAGAAATATACGGTCATTCCTGCTCCCAGCGGAGCAACCGTGGCCGCCGACCTGATGAACGTGCTCTATGCCGGTTACCAGAACCCGATGAGTGTCAGCGTGCCGGGAGTGCCAGCCAATGCCGTTTCCGTAACGATGTCGGGTGGTTCCCTTTCTGCCAAAGGCAATGGTCATTATGTGGCTGTTCCTTCAGCAGTAGGTAAGGATGTGGTGTTCACTGTATCAGCCAACGACAAGGGTAAGGTGCGTCAGATGGGGCAGGTCACCTTCAAGGTGCGCAAGCTGCCTGATCCTACTCCTTATATGGTGGTGGGCGATAACCGCTACCGTGGTGGCGGACTGGCTAAGTCATCACTGATGGGCACCAGTGGCATCCGTGCTGCCATCGATGATGGTCTGCTTGACATCGAGTTCAAGGTAACAGGCTTCGAAGCGGTGTTCTTCGACAATATGGGTAATGCCGTACCTATCGTAGGAAATGGTGCGAATTTCTCTGAACGCCAGCGTGATGCTTTCCGCAAGCTCTCTCGTAACCGCCGCTTCTATATCACCCATGTCACGGCGATTGGACCCGACGGCATCTCTCGGACGCTGCCTGGTGCCATGGAGGTGATCGTGAAGTAAGTAAAGAACAATTATAAAAAGATATACAAGATGAGGACAGATATTTTTCCAGCAAAAGGCAAGCGGATGCTGTTCATGATGCTGTTCATGTCATGCTCGCTCTTCATGGACGAAATGCAGGCACAGCCAGTGGCACGCCGTCAGCAGCAGCAACAGCAACGCTCTAACGCCCAGACACTCACCACTCGTGCACAGATCTCTTTCCCTACGGCACAGACGATGTCGGAGGATGTGGTGTGGCGCCGCGATATATATCGAGAGATAGACTTGAACCAAGATGCCAATGCCGGACTCTACTACCCTGTGGAGCCGATGGGTGCTCAGATGAATCTCTTCACCTATCTGTTCAAGTTGATGCTCACCGGGCAGATCCGTGCCTATGAGTATCGTCTCGATGGTAATGAAGTGTTCACCGATTCCGCCCGTGTGCGCCCCAAGGCATTCATCGACAACTACCATATCTATTACGAACGGGCTGAGAATGGCAGGATCAGGATTGATGACAGCGATATCCCCTCACGAGAGGTGAAAGGCTACTACCTGAAGGAGAGTGCCTACTATGATCAGGCCTCTGCCACCTTCCATACCAAGGTGATCGCCCTCTGTCCGATCATGAGCCGTGAGGATGACTTCGGTGACGGTACGGCCAAATACCCACTGTTTTGGGTGAAGTACGATGATGTGGCACCTTTCCTTGCCAAGCAGACCATCATGACGAGCAATGTGAACAATGCTGCAACGATGAGCATTGATGACTATTTCACCCAAAACATGTACCGTGGAAAGATCTATAAGACGACGAACATGTTAGGACAGACACTGGCTCAGTATTGCCCCGACTCCACGTCGATGAACAAAGAACAGAAACGCATCGAAGAGGAACTGCTGGCTTTCGAGAAGAATATCTGGGGTGACCAGGCACGGAAGGATAGTCTCGATAGCATTGCCAATGCACAGCCTAAGGGAAAGGCGAAGGTGAAGAAGTCGGGCAGCAAAAACCGCAGGGCCAACGGCGGTAAGTCGGAGAAGGTAAGTACAAAGCGTTCTTCCTCCTCATCCTCCTCATCTTCTGGCAGTTCATCCGCTCGTGTCACCGTGAGAAGACAGAGACATTAAGAAATAACTGACAGTTGAAAACACGAACGAAACTTTAAATAATAACGAGATGAAAAAAGTAAAGATTGTTTTGGTAATGGCCATAGCAGTGTTCGCAGTAACAACTGCACAGGCACAAGTGAGCTTCGGTGTGAAGGGTGGTTTGAACATCACCGAAATGTCACTCGATAGCAAAGTGTTTGACACCTCTAATCGTATGGGATTCTTTGCAGGACCAGTATTGAAGGTAGGACTGCCTCTTGCCGGGCTCGGCTTTGATATTGCAGGACTTTACGACCAGCGTGAGGCGAAGATCAACGACGAGACCGTAACCCAGAAGAGTATCCTCGTTCCTGCGAACCTCAGATTCTCATTCGGTGTGGGTAATAATGCTGGTATCTACCTTGCAGCTGGTCCGCAGATCAGTTTCAACATTGGTGATGATGAATATACTTGGAAGGATACGAAGACCAGTTTTGAGAATGCCGAGAACACATTCCAGCTGAAGAAATCTGTCTTTAGTGTGAATGTGGGCGGTGGTGTGAACTTTGGAAAGTTCGAAGTGGGAGCTACTTATAATATCGGTATCAGCAAGACAGCCGATGTGGAGAGCTTCGACAAGGTGGCCGATGCTGTCTATGAGAACCGCAAGGCTACATCTAACACGTGGCAGATCCATGCTGCCTACTTCTTCTAAACAGCGGAACGTGAAGTCGCCCAAGGCGAGAAAACGAGTGCCCTTCGGACTGCGGTCCGAGGGGCACTTCGCTTTTGTGACCAGCCATTTCTTTTATGCTTTATTGTTCCATAATGGGTTGTCAACGGCAAATAAAACTTGTATTAAAGAGTGTAAAATAAACCGACAATGAAAATATTTATATGGCGGGTATGAATAATCTTTACGAATTAACTTTAGCTAACTCGCACACGTCGTTCTTTTGTCACCAACTTGTCTTTTGGTCGAAATAATGAAAAATGAGCGCAGGTTGCTAATGCGCTGATTATAAGTATGTTAGATAAGTTTAACGGTTTTCAATGGATGAATAAACTGTCTTTTTGCTCCAAAAACGTCGTTTTTCACCCTTTCCGATGGCATCTTCGACCCTTTCCGAAGTCATCTATGGGGGTAAAGTGACGGAGGAACGACTCGTAGATGTCGTCGGAAAGTTGGTAAGGGATGGGCGGAACGACTCTAAACAGACTCTGTTTCAACGCAAAACAGACTCTACTTTGTTTCAAATTAGACTCTACTTTGTTTTAAATTAGACTCTACTTTGTTTCAAATTAGACTCTACTTTCAATCCAAACAGACTTTACTTGCCCAAAACGAACCATCAGGATGCGTACCCCCCCCAAATACTCACTTGTGATTCTTTTAGAGCCTTTTGGGAAACACAAAAATCTTGTGAATTATTCTGACAATATTGGAATGAAAAGATCTCTTTTAGGTATAGATTTTGGAAGTAATTTTGATAGGTTCTGTACCTTTTCTCATTCAGAATTACTTGTTTCTCTGCTTCATGATGACGTAGATAATGACGGGTGCACCCATAATTGGGGTGACCGCATTCAGGGGAATGATGCCCAAAGAGCCGGGAAGTACGCAGATGATGTTGCACAGCAGGGCGATGGCTGCTCCGGTGAGGATGGTGGCAGGCATCAGGTAATGGTGGTTGTCTGTAACTAACAGCATCCGTGCCACATGAGGCACCGCCAGTCCGATAAAGGCGATGGGACCGCAGAAGGCGGTGGTGACGGCACTGAGGATGCCGGTGATGAGCAGCAGACTGTTTCGCACCCTTTGGATGTTGATGCCTAAGTTCTCTGCGTATTGCTCACCCAGTAGCAGTGCGTTCAAGGGTTTGGTGAGTGTGAGGGCTGCGAATAGTCCTAACAGGGTGATGGTGGCGAAGGCCGGCATCTGCTCCATGGATACACCGCCGAAGTTACCCAGTCCCCACAGCATATACGACTGCACGCCTTGTTCAGTGGCGAAGAAATTCAACAGGGAGATGGCTGAGGAGGCGATATAGCCGATCATGATACCGATGATGAGCAGCATGATGTTACTCCTCACCATGGTGGAGAACAGCAGGATGAGCGCCATCACAGCCATGGCCCCAACGAAGGCCGCGAACAATACCGCCACGAAGCCCGTCAGAGAGAAACTCCCTGCCGTGATGCTTCCTCCCAATAGCAGCAACACCAGGGCCACGCCCAACGAAGCACCGCTGTTGATACCGAAGATGCTCGGTCCTGCCAACGGGTTGCGGAATGCCGTCTGCAGCATCAGTCCGCATACCGCCAGGGATGCTCCGCAGAGCATGGCGGTGATGGCCTGTGGCAGGCGGTTCTGCATGACGATATAGATCCACGAGGGTTTGAGGGTGGGATCCCCTTGCAGCTCCGTTTCGGGAAGGAAAAGGATTCTCACGACTTGTCCTGCAGGGATGTGCACTGCACCTACCAGCAGGCACAGGGCAAAGAGCACACAGATGAGTAGTGTCATCCCAAGGGCAAATCGTGAGAACTTATTCATGTAGCTTGATGAAATAGCGGGGTTCTCCTAACAGCAGGTCAGGGTGGGCGATGCAGATGAAGTCACGCAGCAGCAGATGAGGGTGGAACGGTGTCTCCTCGTAGAACTTACTGGTGGCCGTATTGCAGCCATATACCTGATGATTGACGAATGCCTTGAACTGTTTGTACCCACCGTTGTCTGTCAACAGCTCACGCATCGTCATGTCATGCGGTGCATTATAACGGAA
The DNA here is from genome assembly GCA_002361535.1 of Prevotella sp. UBA3294. Classification (GTDB taxonomy): domain Bacteria; phylum Bacteroidota; class Bacteroidia; order Bacteroidales; family Bacteroidaceae; genus Prevotella. The sequence continues at coordinate 22,838 of DETG01000025.1, read as the reverse complement.
CAGCCAGATGTCGGCATCCCCCGCCTTCTCCAGTACACTCTCGAAGGGAAGGGGCAGACTGCCGCTGTGGTCATCATTATTCCAGGCATAGCCGATATGCGCATCGGCAATCATCCCGCCGATGGTGCTCTGTCCTCCCGGCACATACCACACCGAGCCCGTCTGCTTGTCCATCAGCAGTGAAGGACTGCCATTGGAGGTCTTGGCTTGTTCTTTCAGACTGAGATAACTCTTTTCCACTTCGGCGAACAGACTGTCGGCCGTTTGTTCACAGCCGAAGAGCATACCGTAGAAACGCATCCATTCGGCACGTCCCAGAGCGGAGGTCTCCATATAGTCGGCTGTCTCGATGATCGGGATCTTCAGTTCTTCCACCTTTCCATAGCCTCCGCTGTTCTGGAAGGGAGAGAGGAAGAGGGCATCGGGCTGCAGGTCGATGATCTTCTCCACCGTGGGAGCCATGCAGCTGCCACAGTCAATGACCTTCCCCTTATCCAGCTGTTCGAGGATATAGGGGATATGGATATACTGGGGTTCGCATACACCGCCGATCTGCTCTCTGCATCCCATGTCGATGATCAGACTGCAGTGCACGCTGGTGGCCACCACCGCTTTCTTGAGAGGTGTGCGCACCACGGCTCCTTCGGGAAGGTGTGCCGGGAGCTTTTGATCTGCTGGCACCAACACGTATGTGTGCAGTGTCTTCCCGGAGTTCCATGGATCGGCGAGTTTCACGACGGTATGGTCATGGTATCTCACCACAGAGAGGTGTGTTGCATATTTCAGTGCCAAGGTGTCACCCTCATCGTGCGTGGCAGCTGTCGGATTCCCGCGGCACGATGACAGTAATACGATGACTGCTATGAGAATGCCGAGTGGCTTATTCATACTTCACACCGGTGTTGAACACGATGGAGATAGGACCAACCCCGCAGTCATAACGCTTTTTGAAACTACCGTCGGCACCATACTGGTTCACATAGCATGGCAGGTTGTAGCCGGGATAGCCGGTATCCTCGTTCTTTGAGTAGGAAATGACGAAGATGTCGCCGGTAACGGGATCGGCAGCAATGGCAGCAGGACTGAAGATGTCGGAGGGAGTCCATGACTTGGTCTGACCTGTTGTGGTGTCATAGATAAGATAGGTGGTCTCGCTTCCGCCAAAAGGAGCGTTCACTGTGAAGATTCGTTTTCCGTCTGTACACATTGCTGTACCATCAATGACACGGGTAACAGTACCATCTTGTGTCACGCGCCGTACGCCGGCACCGACCTGATTCCATGATTCATCATATTCACCGTAGTCGAGGAAGTAGGCATCATTGCCAACGGTGAGCATGTGCATGGGGTTGGTGATGTCGCTGCCTGTAAGGATTTGGGTATTGCCGGTCTTCAGGTCACATTTTGTGATGGAGGGTGCTGTGCCGTCGCCATAGCTTGAGTTGGCGGCGAAGAGATAGTTCCCGGCAATGGTGATACCATCGGTGTAACGTCCTGTGGGATAAGTAGCCCGCAACTGGAAGTTCACCGTGTCAACGGCAGCCACTAAGCCTTTCTCACCGTTGCCATAGAGCGAGAACAGCAGTTGGTCGTTGTAGCCAATCATGGCACGAGGACTGATGCCGTTGGTCTCGCCTAACAGTTCAACGGTGTTGATCTGCTTGATTGTCTTGAGGGTGTTCTTGTCGCATACCCAGATGGTGTTCTCTCCATCAACGGCGATATAGAGTTTCTGTCCATAGACCAAGGCGAAGTTGGCCGTTTTGCCAAGTGACTTCCCGTTTACTTTCTGGAAAGCGTTGAGCGTTGAGGTGCCGTTGGCATAGTTGATGTAGGTCAGGTTTCCGTCGATATTACTTCTCGTATTACCGGAACCCACAATAAACAACCCTTCACTCACGTCAACGGCTACAGGCTGTTTGACATTGTCATCATCATCGTCACAAGCAGTGAAGAGGAAGGTTCCCATCATCAGCACTGCAAAACTTAATAGAAATTTTTTCATTGCCTTTTGAATTTAATGGTTTATATAAATGAATGATTCCCGTTAGAAGGAGTAGCCTATGGTGAACTGCCAGTTTCTTCCGGGCATCGGATAGGCTCCAACAATCTCGTATTGTTTGTTGAACATGTTCTTGAGGTCAAAGCGTAGGTTGAGCTTCGGGGCTCTTGCCGGCTCTTTCTCCCTTTTTGTCAGGCGCAAGGATTTCCAGGCTGTGGCTCCCATCTCCCAGTAGCCCTTTACGAGTGTACCTTCAAGATGCTCATTGTTTGTCCACCTACTGCTGATGCCTTCACCGTGGATGGAGAGGTTTACCCATGGATTCTCCCAGCTGAGTGATGCACCGCCCGTGTATTTGGGCATGTAGGCAATCTGATAATTATAATAAGGTGAGCTTGAATTGGTGCGGTTGACCACTCGTTGCAGACTGTAGTTCATGGTAGCGCTGATCATCTGTTGACCGGATAGCGGCTGTTGCCATCGTGCTGTAGCGTCAACGCCCATGGCCTGCACCTTCCCCACATTGACACACCGCCACACAAACATATTGTAAGGTACTGCCACGATCATGTCTTTTACCTGATTGTAATAGGCATCTAACGAGAGGGAGAATCCGTAGTCGTGAGTATTCCGGTAGCCCTGCGTGAACGTGAGACCGAGGTTCCATTGCCAGGTTTTCTCCGGTAGAAGGGTCTTGCTGCCAAAATGGTAGTAGTAGTTCTCGTTGAAGGTAGGCATCCGGAATATATCCTTGAAGGAGCAGCGAACGCGCAGTCCTTCGGTAAGCAGGTACGACAGACTCACCGACGGGGATAGCCGGTGTTGGTTCTTGCCTCCCGACTCTTCCGAGGTTTGGTTGGCAGGCTCTTTTTCCTTGTTGAGGTAGTTGGACTGTAGCAGACGGAAGGAGGCTGTCAGTCGGTTACTGCGAAAGCGTGCAGAGACAGTTTGTAGGATACTGTGCCGGAGAGGCCGAGTGTCGGTGGGGAGGGTTGAGTTCAGGTTGTTCAGCACATAGTCGGCGGCATAGTTGAAGGCCCAGTGCTCAGAGGGTGTATAGAGCCATGACATGGATGTGTAGTACTCACGTTGCCAGTAGTCTCCATTGATAATCTGACTGGCAATCAGTCCGTTGTCGTAGAAAGATGCTGCCCAGTTTACCTTCCCGGTGACCTTCAGAGACAGTTGGTTGCCCCAGCGTGTCTGATAGAGGAGCTGTGCGAAGGCGTTTCTGTCGCGCAGGGTCTCACGACTGATGCTGGTGTAGTAACGCACAATCCCAGGCAGTTGACGGTCGTTGTCGTAGTAGTATGCCTTTCCGCTGAGCATGCTTCTGCTGTTCAGCTCCCAACGCATATTTATCTCCGCATGTCCCTGATTCATCTTACTGTTGGTGCGCCGCTCAGTGGTCTCAACCGTTACGTTGCGCAGTCGGAAGGGATAGTCGTTCTTGGCATAGATATAGTCGCCCACTGCCCACATCGTGAGTTGGGATGACAGCTGCTGCTCATAGCGCAGCATCGGACTGACATAGCCGAAACTGCCCATGCGCAGCTGGGTTGTCAGGTGTGGAGAGTGGGCATTGTGCCGATGCGCAGCATTCATGGGAGTCATGGTTTCGATACTGAGCATGGCAGGTGTTGACGCTTGTCGGGCAGAGATGAAGATATGGTCGTTGTCACCGATATTGAGTTGTAAGGCCGACAGGTTGTCGAGACCATAGCGTGACACATCGATTTCCCCATTCTGACTCTCACCCAGTGTTACACCATCATAGCTCACACCGGTGTGCTTGGCACCGAAGCCACGCACACTGACAGTCTTCATGCCTCCCGCTCCTCCATAGTCGCGCAGGGTGACACCCGGCAGACGATGCAGGGCATCTGCCATATCTGTGGTGCCCATACGGAGCATGTCGCTCCGGTCGATGGCGAAAGAAGGTGCTGTGCTTCGCTGAGCCTGTTGGTGCTTGTATTCTGTGACAGTCACATCAGGCAGTTGTTCATGCTTCTCCACGATCGAATCATTCTGTGCAGAAAGGCTGGGGCATGTCACGAATGTGCATGCTACAGCAATGATTCGAAAGGCAGCAGACTGTTGTCTGAGGTGAAACATATCCATAGGAAACCATTTAAGCCTCTTTCCTCGAGAGGCATGATCAACATCACGACGGCAGGTCTTCTGACTCGTTACCTCCTCTCGCGAACGCCTTCCCAATAAATACTCAGTGGCATCATGTTCGCGACATAACAGTAACATACAGCTGCGGGACAGTGCAGGATTCCCACCTGCTTCCCTTTTCATCACCTGTGGCATGGAGCTTTGGTGACACCGTTGCGCCTGCAAAGGTACGGAAAAGCGAGCGAAATACAAAATAAATGGAAGAAAAACCGTACCTTTGCAGCCGAAAACGAAAAGTGATGGACGACAAACGTTATCTTCTCAATCTGATCAGTGAAGGCGAGCATCAGCAGCAGGACTTCAAATACCGGGTGTCTGATGCCGTGAAACTGGCCAAGTCGGTATCGGCATTTGCCAATACCGAGGGAGGGCGTCTGTTGATTGGTGTCCGCGACGACGGTCATCTGTCGGGAGTGCGCTCCGAAGAGGAGATCTATATGATGCATCAGGCTGCCTACCGCTATTGCAGGCCGGAAGCCAGTATCAAGTTCGACACCTACCATGTGGAGGGACGTACTATTGTCGTGACAACAGTCCCCCCTTCCGATCGGCGTCCGATCTGTGCTGTTGACGAGACAGGGAGGGGTCGTGCCTATATCCGTATAGCGGATGAAAATATCGTGGCATCACCCGTCCATTTGGCAATATGGAGGGAGTCGCAACGGCAGCAGGGTGCCATGATGGCCTATAGCGAGACGGTAGTGCATCTCTTGGATACGATCCGGGGAAGAACACTGACGCTGAACCAACTTGTGCGTGCCTCACATGTACCCCGCCGTCAGGTTATCACCCTTTTGGCACGTCTCATCCGTTTCCGTGTGGTCAGGTGGGAACACGTTGAACAACAGTTTGTATTTAGTCTGGTCGACGAGTAGGGCACGACTGATTCTTCCTTGGAAATACAATAAAAAGCGGCAGATCGCGTTTTATTGGATGTATATATACAAAAAGAACGTCTTATGATAGAATATGTAAAGGGTGAACTGGCAGATGTCACCCCCGCTTACGCTGTGGTAGATGTCCATGGGGTGGGCTATGGCTTGAACATCTCTCTGAACACATATACCGCTATACAAGGTAAGAAGGAAGCACGCCTCTGGGTCTATGAGGCCATACGGGAAGATGCCTATGTGCTGTTCGGCTTTGCCACTAAGCAAGAACGTGATATGTTCTTGCTGCTCATTACCGTGAGTGGTGTCGGCGCAAATACTGCCCGGATGATTCTCTCGGAAATGACTGTGGCAGAGATCTGCAATGTGATCTCCACGGGGAATGAGCGTGTGCTGAAGAGTGTGAAGGGAATCGGACTGCGCACGGCACAACGTATCATCGTTGATCTGAAAGATAAGATTATCAGCAGCGGTATCGCTCAGGAACTGCCTTCGAATGCGGGCCATGACGCTGCGCTGGTGAACAACAGCGTGAAAGATGAGGCTGTGGGTGCCCTCACTATGCTCGGTTTCTCACCGGCACCATCGGCCAAAGTGGTTGTCGCCATCTTGAAACAACAGCCCGACCTACCAGTGGAACAGGTGGTGAAACTGGCATTGAAACAGATTAAATAAGTGAAGAATTCATCAAATATACCTAATTCGTAGAGGAGAACAATGAAGAGACTGAAGCAGATCCTATGGATGTTGCTGGTGGGCATGAGCGTGCTCGCCTGGAACGGTGTGCCGATGCTTCAGAATCCCTTACGACCGCAACAGCGGCAGAATAACCAAAACAATCAGAACAACCGGAACAATCGGAATAATCAGAACAGGTCACGGAGTGATTCCTCGAAGGTGACGGCACAGCCTATCCTCGCCACCGACGAGGAGATTCCAGACTCCCTGTTGCACCCCCGGTGGAAAATCCAACGCACACAGCCTATCACCGAGGATGACCTGCAACGGAACAGCATGGATCTCCAGATGCCGACGAACATCGAGCAGGAGGTGGTATATAACGATACACTCGACCGTTATATCATCGGCTCGAAGATGGGCAGCACCTACTTGGGAGCTCCGGTGATGATGGATGCTGAGGAGTTCGGACGATGGAGCGAACGGCAGTTGCGTGACAAATTCTTCCGTGCAAAAAACGATGAGATCTACCAGGCAAAAGGGAAGGAGAAATTCTCGTTCTCCGATATGCACTTTGACTTGGGACCAGCAGAGAAGATCTTCGGTCCGGGTGGCGTGAGGGTGAAAACACAGGGTACGGCCGAACTGAAGTTTGGTGCCACGATGAAGAATATCGACAACCCCTCACTGCCTATCCGCAACCGTAAGACCACGAACATGAATTTCGATGAGAAAATCAACCTGAACGTGAACGGAAAGGTGGGTGACAAGGTGAACATGAACCTGAACTACAACACCGATGCTACCTACGACTTTGACTCGCAAAACCTGAAACTGAAATACGACGGCAAGGAGGATGAAATCATCAAACTCGTGGAGGCGGGAAATGTGTCGTTCCCCGGAAACTCTTCGTTGGTTCGCGGTGCCTCGTCACTCTTCGGAATACGTAGCGACTGGCAGTTCGGGAAGCTGAAGCTGCAGACAGTGATCTCACAAAAGAAATCGAACTCCCGTAGCGTGTCGAGCAAAGGTGGTGTGCAGACCACCGCCTTTGAGATCGATGCTGCCAACTACGAGGAGAACCGTCACTTCTTCCTCTCACAGTATTTCAGGGAACGGTACGATGCTGCCATGAAGACCTTACCGAATCTCACCACTGGTGTCACCATCAACCGGGTGGAGATCTGGGTGACTAACAAGTCGGGCGTGGCTAACAATACAAGGGATATCGTGGCATTGGCCGACTTAGGCGAGAACACCAAGGTGTCGAACACCCAGTGGACTCTTGCTGGCATGCCTGTTCCCTGTAACGCTGCCAACACCCTCTATCAGACATTGGTGCAAGGCCACCCCATGGCGCGCAACATCGATCAGACAGCTTACGAACTGGAATCGATAGGAAATGTCGTTGGCGGCGTAGATTATGAGAAACTGTCAAACGCCCGTCTGCTCAGCTCTTCAGAATATACGTTAAACAAGGCACTGGGATATGTGTCTTTGAATGCCTCAGTACAAACAGACCAGGTGCTGGCTGTAGCCTATGAATATACGTATGGTGGTACAACCTATCAGGTGGGAGAGTTCGCCGGTGATGTAACCGACGTCTCACAAGCTCTCTTCGTCAAAGCACTGAAAAACACCAGTAACAACCCCCGTCAGGGTAACTGGGACCTGATGATGAAGAACGTGTATTACCTCGCTTCTTCAGTGGAAAAGGATCGGTTCCGACTGGATGTGAAGTTCCAGAGTGATACGGCTGGTGTCTATCTCTCGTATATCCCTGAGGTTCAGGTGAAGGATCAGATGCTTATCAAACTGCTGGGAGCCGACCGACTGGACAATAATAATAAGGTGCATAGTAACGGCTATTTCGACTATGTCCAGGGATATACCGTAAGCAACGGAAGGGTGTTCTTGCCGGAAGCAGAACCCTTCGGTGAATATCTCTACAAAGCGCTCACAGAGAAGGGCGTTTCGCCCGATGTGGCTAATAAATACTGTTTCTTTGAACTGTATGACTCCACCAAGACGGTGGCGAAACAGATTGCGGAGAAAGACAAGTTCCAACTGGTTGGACAATATCGCGGCACCTCTGCCAACGTGATCTCCTTAGGGGCGAGCTACGTGCCGCAGGGCAGTGTCGTGGTGACTGCCGGCGGTGTGACCCTTACCGAGGGCTCTGACTATACCGTGGATTACAATGCCGGTGAGGTGACCATTCTCAATCAGAGTATTCTTGATGCAGGAACACCCGTCACGGCCAGCTCGGAGAGTAATACAGACTACGGTCAACAGCGCAAGACGATGTATGGCGTGAACTGGGAGTATGATTTCAGTAAGAACTTCCAACTCAGCGGTACCTTCCAGCATCTCTCGGAGCAATCGCTCACCACCAAGGTGTCTATGGGCAGTGAACCACTGAACAACACCCTGTGGGGATTGAACATCAACTGGAAAAAAGAGAGTCAGTGGCTGACGAATGTGCTCGCCCTCCTGCCTGGCCTCCATTGTACGGCTCCCTCGAACATCTCTTTCACTGGAGAGTTCGCCCATCTCATTGCAGGAAACTCCCATGGCATCCAAGACAATGCCTCATATTTGGATGACTTCGAGAATACGAAGAATGCCATCGACGTGTCAACACCTACATCATGGATGATTTCCAGTGTGCCCTCGATGTTCCCGGAGAGTACAGACAAGTCGAATGTCACCAGCGGATATAACCGTGCCCTGCTGTCGTGGTATCATATCGACCCGCTGTTTACCCGTCGCAGTTCCTCGCTGACACCCAGTCATATCAAGAGTGACCTGGCGCAGCTGTCGAACCATTATGTGCGTGAGGTCTATGTCAAGGAGTTGTATCCTGCCCGCGACCAAAGCAGTTATAACGGTGCTACGGCCACTTTGCCCATCCTGAACTTAGCGTATTACCCCTCCGAGCGCGGACCGTATAATCTGGATGTGAACCTGAATCAGGACGGTACGCTACCCATGCCAGAGAAACGCTGGGGAGGAATGATGCGCAAGCTCGATACAAACGACTTCGAAATGGCTAATGTGGAATATATCGAGTTCTGGCTCCTCGATCCCTTTATCTATTCACGTGAGCAGCAGGATGCTTCGCAGTATGGAGGGGATTTCTATATTAATCTTGGTGAGGTGAGCGAGGATGTGCTACGTGACGGAAAGAAAGCTTATGAGAGCGGTATGCCCGTTGACGGTACTAACAGCTTTGCCTATACCCAGTGGGGAAAGGTGGCCACGCAGCCGGCGGTGACCTATGCCTTCGCTACCACCGAGGGGTCACGTAACCTACAGGATGTGGGCTTCAACGGTCTCAATGACGAGGAGGAACGCTCCTATGGCGTGTACAGCGATTATCTCGCAGCCATAAACGGGAAAGTGTCACCAACGGTCTTTGACTCCATTCAGGCAGACCCCGCCAATGATAACTACCACTATTTCCGCGGCTCTGATTTCGATCGTGTGGAGGCTCCCATCCACCAGCGCTACAAACACATCAACAATCCCCAGGGAAACTCTCCAGACAACCAGAACAGTCCGGAGAGCTATAGCACGGCCTATAAGTCAACGCCTGATGTGGAGGATATCAATCAAGACTACACCCTGAACGAATATGAGAAATACTTCCAGTATCATGTCAGTATCCGTCCGGAAGACTTGAGAATCGGTACGAACTTCATTGTGGATAAACGTGAAGGTGAGGTTCCCTTGCGGAATGGTAACAAAGAGACAGTGACCTGGTATCAGTTCCGTATCCCCTTGGACGAATACGAGCAGAAAGTGGGATCTATCAGTGACTTCACCTCGGTGCGTTTCATGCGTATGTTCTGCACGAATTTCAGTAAACCGATTATCATGCGCTTTGGCAGCCTTGACCTGGTGCGTGGTGAGTGGCGTATCTATGAGCAGTCGTTGAATCCTGGTTCTGCCGAGACTGGTAAGATGGCGGTCAGTGCTGTCAACATCGAGGAGAATATCGATAAGGAACCGGTGAACTATGTCCTCCCACCTGGTATCCGTCGTGATCAGGATCCCACTCAGCCGCAGTTGGTGGAGAGCAATGAGCAGGCTTTGGATATCGAGGTGACAAACCTTTCGTCGGGGGAATCGAAGGCTGTCTATAAGAACACCAATGTGGATCTTCGCCAGTACAAGCGCATCCAGATGTTTGTTCATGCCAATGCCATGCAGGACGATGTGACGAACCTTCGTGACAACCAACTGGCCGTGTTCGTTCGTTTCGGTTCCGACTATAAGAGTAACTATTATGAATATGAGATCCCACTGAAACTTACCCAGCACCGCGACCCCGCTTACAACCGCTACTCACCAGCCGACCAGCGTATGGTATGGCCCGAGGAGAATATGTTGGATGTGCCTCTCTCGGTGTTCACTCATCTGAAGAGAGAGAGAAATATCGCCAAGTCAGAGGGCACGGCATCCTATAACAGGGTTTACAGTATTTATACTGACGACAAACCGAACAATAAGATCAGCATTGTGGGTAATCCTTCCTTGGGTGAGGTGAAGACAATGATCATCGGTGTGCGTAACCTGTCGGGTGAGGTGAAGTCAGGAGAGGTGTGGGTCAACGAGCTCCGCTTGAAAGAATACAACAACGAAGGTGGTTGGGCAGCCCAGGGAGCACTGAACATGCAGTTGTCGGATGTGGGTAACGTGAACGTGAGCGGCCGTTATACCTCCGAGGGCTTCGGTGGTTTGGAGCAGGGCGTTAGTGAGCGCAGTACGGATAATTATGGCACATACAGTGCTACGGTGAATGTGGAGTTAGGCAAGTTCTTCCCCGACAAGGCCAAGGTGAATGCTCCCCTTTACTATTCTGTCACGAAGGAACAATCAAGTCCGAAGTACAATCCCTTGGATACAGACATGGAACTGAAGGATGTGCTTGATGCCGCTGCCACAAAACAGGAGCGCGATTCCATCGAGAGCATAGCCGTGACGAAGACAACGAACACCAATTTCTCGTTGTCGAATGTGCGTGTGGGTATCACTACCAAACGGCACCCCATGCCTTATGATCCGGGTAACTTCTCTTTCTCCTACAGTCATTCCCACCGTCACACCAGTGGTGAGACCACCGTGTATGAGAACGAGGATAACTGGCGTGGTGCCATGAACTATTCTTATACCCCGGTGTATAAGACCTTCGAGCCGTTCAAGAAGATCTTTGCCAAGAACAGGAGCAAATGGCTTGATATCCTGAAACGCTTCGGACTGAACTACCTGCCGCAGAATATCACGTTCAATGCTGATATCATGCGCTCTTACTATGAACTGCAGGAACGTGACATGGAGTCTGTCGGCAATAGCAAATTGCCGCTGACCTTCAATGAGCAGTTCTTGTGGAACCGTGACTTCTCCATTCGTTGGGATCTCACGAGAAATCTCCACATGAACTTCAACTCTGCCACCCATGCCCAGGTAGAGGAGCCTTATACCCCGATCAACAAGAGTCTGTATCCTACGGAATACGAAGCGTGGAAAGACTCTGTGTGGACGAGTATTAAGCATCTGGGCACACCTCTTGACTATAGTCAGAACTTCCGTGCATCCTATCAGCTCCCGCTGAACCTTCTGCCCATCTTCGACTGGTTGAATGCCGATGCCAATTACAGTGCTACCTACAACTGGCAGCGTGGCACTAATCTGGAAGATGGAACGTCGTTGGGTAATAGTATTTCGAACAACCGACAAGTGAATCTGAATGGTACCTTCAATCTCGAAAAGCTGTATAACCATATCCCGTTCCTGAAGAAAGCCAACGACAGGTTCAACAAGACACCCAAACGCAATACAACGCAGAAGAAGGGTAAGGCGAACGACAAGAACAGTAAGGATAAGACAAACGAGAAAGAGCAGAAAGCACTGCCGAAGAACAAACGCAGCTTTGAGAAGGAAATCACCCTTTTGCCGGATACGACCATTACGGTGAGCCATGGCAAGAATAGCAGACGACTCATTGTGGCAGGCAAGACCGAAGCGGGCAAGACGTTTGCTATAAAATATAAGGTGATCGACCAGAATAGGATCCGTATCCTCACGAAGGTAGATTCCTCAACGAAGGTGAAACTGACCGTGTTAGCCAAAGAGCCTGTGGATGACAAACCGTGGTACAAGACCGCCCAGGTGGTGGCACGGGGCCTCATGATGCTGCGCAACGTGAGTGTCTCTTATCGTAACCAATACAGTATGGCCCTTCCAGGCTTCCTTCCCAATGTGGGAGACATGCTCGGGCAGCGGCGCGACGGACTGATGTCACCTGGTCTTGACTTCGCATTCGGTATGATCGGTGATGATTACATCAACAAGGCAGCAGAGAACCATTGGCTGCTGATGGCAGACAACGTATCAACCCCTGCGGCTACCAACAAGACCGAGGATGTGCAGATCCGTATGACACTGGAGCCTGTGAGAAACTTCAAGATCGATCTCAATGCCAGTCGCACGGAGTCGCGGTCGAAAAGTATCCATTATATGTATGCCGGTATGCCGACAACCCAGAGTGGAACTTTGACGATGACTACCATCAGTCTGCGCAGTGCCCTCGAGGGAATGGGGAATGCGAACAACAGCTATCGGTCAAAGTCGTTCGAACGGTTCTGTAACTCCTTAGAAGGATTCCGTCAGCGCGTAGAAGGTAAGTATAGCGATGCGGTGTATCCTCAGGGAACCGTTTTAGCAGGACAGCCCTATAGTGCTGACAATGGTGGTGTGAATACCTATGGTGCTGATGTGATGGTTCCTGCTTTCCTCCAAGCTTACACCTCCACGGGAGGCAATGACCTGAAGATATTCCCGGCACTCACCCGACTGCTGCCAAACTGGAATCTTCGTTACAGTGGATTAGGACAGCTACCCTGGTTCCAGGATCACTTCAAGAGCGTAAACATCAACCACGCCTATACCAGTGTCTATGCCGTGGGTGCCTATAACTCGTACAGCACCTATATGGAATATATGAACGGAATCGGTTTCGTGACCGATGCCACGACGGGTAACCCCATACCCAGTTCCATGTACAACGTCTCTACCGTGAGCATCAACGAGTCGTTCTCTCCCCTTCTGGGTGTGGATGTGACATTCCTGAACAATCTTACCGCGAAGTTAGAGTACCGGACAACCCGTAACCTCACGCTCTCCATGACCAGCGTGCAGATCACCGAAGCACTTAGTAAGGACTGGGTGATCGGCATGGGGTATAAGATTAACGACTTTAACTTCTTCGGACTGGGCGGAGCAAGGAAGGTGAAGACCAATAAGGGAAAGAGCGGCAAGGGGAATGATGCCAATAATACGCAGAGTAGTCAGCGCACGCAGCAGAGTCAGAAGAAAGGTGTGAACCATGACTTGAACATCCGTCTGGACCTCAGCTACCGTAACCAGGCCTCCATTGTGCGTGACATCGCCTCCATGGTGAGCTCCGCCAGCAATGGTAACAAAGCCTTTAAGATCGCTTTCAATGCCGACTACACCTTGTCGCGTTTGCTGACGATGAGTTTCTACTACGACCGTCAGGTGAATACCCCGCTACTGTCAAGTAACTCTTATCCCACCACGACACAGGATTTTGGCTTGAGCTTGAAATTCTCATTGACCAGGTAGCCGAAACAGAAGTGAGTCCTTTCATTTCAACCAATTGGATAAAAGCAAAACAATAATCAAAAGAAAAGAATATGAAGAAGAGATTATTAACCTATGTGATGCTGCTCATTGGAATGGCAGCATTCTCACAAAACAGACCCAAGCTGGTTGTCGGCATCGCCGTTGACCAGATGCGTTGGGATTACCTGTATCGCTATTACGAGGAGTATGGTAACGGAGGATTCAAACGACTGATGAACGAAGGATTCAATTGCGAGAACTGCCAGATCAATTATATCCCTTCGGTAACGGCTATCGGTCACACGTCTATCTTCACAGGTAGTGTCCCCAGCATCCACGGCATTGCGGGAAACAACTTCCTTATTGACGGCAAGATGGCCTATTGTGCTGGTGATACGACGGTGCAGACCGTTGGCAGTGATACCAAGGCAGGACAGATGTCACCTCGGAACCTGCAGGTGACTACCATCGGTGATGAACTGAAGACAGCCACGAACTGGCAGTCGAAAGTCATCGGTGTGTCCTTCAAAGACCGTGCTGCCATCCTTCCCGCCGGTCACAGTGCCGATGCTGCCTACTGGTTTGACAAGAAGGCTTTGTGCTTTATCACCAGTACCTACTATATGGACAAGCTGCCCGAGTGGGTGAGGCAGTATAATGGAAAGATCCAGTCGGAGATCAAGAACCTTGTCAAGAATTCGAAGACAGGTGAAAAAGCTTCCGACTTGGTGCAGTATTACCCTTATGGTAACGAGATCACCTTGGGTATGGCGAAGGGGGCTATCAAGAACGAGCACTTAGGACAAGGGAAGACAACGGATATGCTCACGCTGAGTTTCTCCTGTCCTGATATCGTAGGTCACCGTTATGGCACCCATCATCAGAAGACCCGCGAACAGTATGTAAACCTTGACAAGCAACTGGCAGAGTTGTTTGGCTATCTTGATGAGAAGGTGGGCAAAGGAAACTACTTGGTGTTCCTCTCCGCCGATCACGGTGCTGCCAACGGTATCCTGCAGAACCAGGCACATAAGATTCCCTCCGATGGGTTCTTCGTCGACAAGGAAGAGCCTGCGCTGAACGAACATCTGCAAAAGGTGTTTGGGGTGGAAAAGCTGTCACAACGTATCATGGACTACAAGGTGGTGCTCAATCATGAGCGTATCCTCTCGGCTGGCTTGGATGAAGCCAAGGTGCGGAAGGCCGTCGTTGACTATTTCAAGACGCGGAAGAGCGTTGCTTACTGTTTCGATCTCGAACAGATACCGATGGCCAGTGTGCCAGCGCTAATCCGTGAGAAGGCTGTCAACGGCTACAACCATGAGCGCAGCGGGGATATCCAGATTATCCTGAAGCCCGGCTACTATGGCGTATGGAGGGAGATTGACGGCGGTACCACCCACGGCTGCTGGAATCCCTACGACTGCCACATCCCGTTCTTACTGATGGGGTGGGGTGTAGAACATGGAAGCACGCAGGCGGAATGCCATATCACTGACATCGCGCCCACCATCTGCAGTCTCATTCATATCCAGATGCCGTCAGGATGTATCGGAAAAGCTGTGGTGCAAGTAACTGATGACCATTGAACTTGAAGACGTTCCTGCTCTTGCTCCTTTCGATGGTAGCTGTGAAAGGGACGGCTGCCAGCGGCGATACACTCCGAATCGTCGGAGGAACGCTATTCGTCCAACCGGCATGGCAGATTACCATGAACAGTATCGAAGCGAAATGGCTGCGAAAGAAGCAGGAACTGGTCTTTGGAGGAGAAGTACATCTTGGGGCGTTGCCCTGCGACAGCGATGCCTTTGCCGAAGACTATCATTTCCCCACATTGAGCATCGGTGCGAAGCTGGCCCTGAACAACGGGGTTACCATGCGGCGCACGACAGATCCCATGTGGGGAAAGCTTGTTCCTGTAGATTATGACTCACATCTTGGCGACATCTTCACCCTCTATGGATCGTTCTCGCGCCCCTTATGGCGTAGCCGACGGTGGCAGATTGACTATAGTCTGCGTGCTGGTGTGGGCTACGGTCCCCACCATTATAATAAGGCAGACAACATCGACAACGAGCTTATAGGCTCCCCCTTTACCATCTATTTCGGAGCAGGTGTGTTGGCCAGTTATATGTTTACGGAACAGTGGGGCATCACTGCCGGTATCCTTTTCGGGCATCATAGCAATGGCGCCTTGGCGCGACCCAACAAAGGTGAGAACCATGTCGGTCCTGTCATCGGTCTTCGCTATGCCCCTCATCATGAGGAACTTGCGAAACGGCAGGTGTCGCATCGTCCTTTCAACAGATTCTGGTATGCTGATTTGCGCTTAGGGTTCGGTGGCAAGACACTGCTCGAAGACTGGCAGCTGACACAGTTTAGGACCGATCCCTCCGATCCTGACTACCGCACAGAGCATTTCCGTCTTTATCCCGCATATTCCTTCCAGGCCCATGTGATGCGCCGTTATGCGCGCCGTTGGGCTTCAGGGCTTGGCCTTGATGTCTTTTATGGCAGTTACTACCGACATGTCTCCGATCTTGACCGTGCGGCTGGTGAGACATGCGGTCACTCACCTTGGTCTGTGGGTATCTCAGCCAAACATGCTGTTTTCTATCACAACCTGTCGCTCGATATGGCACTTGGCTTCTATCTGTTCCGCCAGATGGGTGCCAGTGCGAAGGTCATCGAGCGTCCCTACTACGAACGCATCGGCATTTTCTATTCTTTCCCACGCCTTGGCGGCCTTCGCATCGGTGCCAGTGTGAATGCCCATTTCACCAAGGCCGACTTCACCGAAATCGTCGTTGGCATCCCTTTCCGCCTGTCGGGCACTCCTTAGCATGCCATTCGTCTTTGCTTCTATTGGAACGGGTATTGTTCATAGACGAGGAGACCGAAATCGGGGGTGATGGCATAGATAAAGTCCATGATCTCTGCCAGTTGGTGTTCGTATTCCACCCATGATTTCTCTTTCAGGAAGAAATAGAACTCCAAGGGCAGTCCCGCCTGGGTGGCTTCAAACTGTCGCACCATGAGTGTCATGTTGGTGTTTACCATCGGATGTCGGCGCAGGTAGTCCTCCACATAGCGGCGGTAGAGTGTCATATTGACATCGTCGGGCTTGATCTCTCCCTCCTTGAAGTATTTCTTGCTGATGAGCTGTTCTCGCAGGGCATCATCGACAATGCGGATGCCGCGGAAGTCGTAATAGACCCGTCGGTTGACGCGCCGCCCTTGACTCTTCTGCATACCGATCCAGTTCTGGAAGGAGTCGTCAACCAGTGTCTGTGGGGTTACGGTGACGATGGTATTATCGAAGTTCCGAATCTTCACGGTGGTCAGTGTCATCTCCTCTACGATACCGTTCGCTCCGGCCTTGGGAACGGTGATCCAGTCACCTTTGTGCAACATGTCATTACTGGTCAGACGGATACCGGCTACCAGTCCTTTGATGGTATCCTGGAATACGAGCATCAGAACGGCAGAGGTGGCGCCGAGACCGGCGAACAGCTTGATGGGATCGCGGTCGATGATGATGGCCACCACGATGATGGCAGCGAAGAACATCATCACCAGTCGGAGTACGCCGATGAAAGAAAAGAGGTATTGCTGCTTACTGCTTCGGCGATTGCCCTCTAAGTCTTTGATGGCATTGAAAAACACCAGGACGGTCTTTACCGACATCACCACGATATAGATGGCGGTGATGCGTGCTAACAGTTCTCTCACTACGGGGAACTGGTAGAATACCAGCGGCAGCAGCTGCCAGATGACGATGGCGGGGACGATGTGGCAGGCCGATACCAGCACCCGTTCATTGAAGAGCACGTCATCCCATTTCGCCTCGGTCTTCGCTGTCAGCTTGAGGATTACCGGCACCAGCACCTTCTTACAGATAAAGCCCGCCAAGGCAGACAAGATGATAGCCGCCAACACCAGTAGGATATGCCGGATCACCGGAATGCTACCCCCTGTGATGCCCATCATACTGATCAGGTTCTCCACCCATATCTTAATATTCTCCATATCCTTATTCCATTGTTAATCCACCGTTCTCAGTCCTTTCCTCTCTCCTCCTTTTTTCTTCTCCTCTTTCCTCTCTCCTCTCTCCTCTAAATTACGGCCTGCACAACACTTCGCATACCTTATCCTGGAACCCTCGTCCGGTATCTGCCTTGCGGATTCCCATGTTGATGATCGAGAAGCACAGCTGATGTCCGTTGGCAGCAGTGCAATAGCCGGTGAGCGCACTCACCCCCGTCACCGTGCCGGTCTTGGCTTTCACGTTCCCATGGGCATAGCCGCTGCGCATCCGTTTCTCCAGTGTGCCGTCAACGCCGGCTATCGGCATGGCGGTGATCAGGTGTGGGTAGATATTGTCGTTGGCATAGGCATAGCGTAGGAATGCCACCTCCAGCTCGGGCGACACATAGTTGTATAACGACAGTCCGCTGCCGTCGGCGATATAATAGTCGTTGGGTTGCAGCTTCAACCTTGAGATCAGTTTGTTCACCAATGCCCGTGCCATCTTGGCATTGGCGCCTTTGTTGCCTGTGCTGGCTGCCAGCTGGTAGAACATCGACTCTGCGAACAGGTTGTCGCTGTTCTTCATCATGCGCATCAAGACTTGGTCGAAGGTGTGACTGCGTGAGCATATCGTGGTGGCGTTGGCAGGTGTCGCTCCATAGAGCGTGTCGCCCACAAACACGATGCCTTCTTCTCTCATCTCCTGACAGAATCTTCTCAGGAAAGTGTTCTTCTTTCCGATGAGCAACGGGGTGAGCACGGGGTTGTCATCGTCCCAGCACCACCCTTCACCCAGCAGGTCACGGTCCTTCATCGAGACATCGGCATAGATCCTGCCGCGAATGGTGTCAATGCCTTTGTTCTGCAAAGCCTTGACGAAGGCGCGCAGGTCGTCGCTGTTGAAGAGTGGGTCCATGCCTCCCTGGCAATAGATATTACCTTTGAGCACACAGCTGTCGATCTTTCCCGTGTAGTGCAGTCGTGTCTTGAAGAGATAGGAGCCACCCAGCTTATCGAGTGAGGTCACGGCATTGATCATCTTCATCGTCGATGCCGGTCGCATACATTGTTTCTCGTTGTATTGGTAGATCACCGAGTCGGCGGTGAGGTCATATACTTGTATGCCCACCGTGGATGTCTTGAACATACTCCCTTGTAACAGTTTGTCAATGCGTGAGCATACGTTGTTCGGCCATACCAAGGTGGTATCGACTGCCAGCGTGTCTGTCAGCAGTGAGTCTGCCGTGGCTGCCACGGAATCGGCTACCACGGTAGGACTCACCTCTGTCGTTTCCGCATGGTTCTGTGCATGCAGGGTCATGAAGACCCCCATCAGAAGTATGCCGATGAGGCTCGTTCGTCTATTCTGAATCTGTTTCATGATCATCTTGTCTTCTTTTGATTTCCTTCAGGAAGGCCTCCTCGTTCTGGGGCTGTACGGCTGTCTCGTGACCGGCACCATAGCTGATCAGTAAATAGTCTAAGCAGAGCCATTGCCGTCTGATCCTCGTGATACGGGTAATCTCCTTCACATCAATCCGTTCAACCTTGTCAAACCGCCCCTTACGGATGATCAGTGCATCACCATCGAGCTCATAGCGGGTATGCAACAGCCGTTCCATCAGGATGACCACCACCAGCACCAGTCCCAGTCCGATAATGATATGTATGGGGGTGCGGTGCCAAAGAAAAAAAAGAGCCAGAACTGCCGTTACTATAGGAACGGTCATCCCGACTGCTGTCACACGGTGTTGAAATGTACGTATTGTCATCCAAATAGGGGTGTAAGGGTGATACGGATCGTAACAGGAACTCAGTCCATCTTCCCTGCAAAGGTACGCTATTTTGATGAACCTGCCAAATTTTGCATCGCCTTTCTTTCTTTTTACTTTATTTGTTAAAATTCTGAATAATCTTAACGAATTAACTTCGTTTAACGAAAAATACGGGCACGGGGAGAACCAACCGTCCTCTCGGTCGAAATTGAGCGATTCTGACGAGGTTTTGCAAGGCGTTGATAATGAACAACTTAGGTAAATCACCATTGTTCGCTCACAAAAATATAGCCTTTAGCACCCTAAAGCATAGTGCTTTTCCCATAAAAACATAGTACTTTTGGGTCAAAAAGACTATACTTTCTAACGAGGGTTCTGCCCGTAAGGGCACCCAGCATACTTTCAAAAGTAAAATCCATGGTTTTTCGAAGAGTCGTCATCTAAGGGTCGTTCGGAACGGCGTTTTCACCCGTTCCGACGGCATCTACATGTGGATGATGACGGCGGAACGAGTCGTAGATAACGGCGGATCAGGTGTAAGTAAAGACTGGAACGAGTCAAATCAGACTCTACGTAAACATTACTTAGACTCTACGTAAACATTAAGTAGGCTCTACTTTCATCCAAATCAGACTCTACTTGCATCCCAATGAGACTCTGCTTCGAATCCCAACAGCCTTTACTTGCACAAAAAGGCCCTTTGGGACACTTCTGTACATCCTGACCGTCCCTCTTCTTTGAATTACCATATTTTCACAATCCTTAAATTCTTATGAATTTTCCTGACGTTTTCTGTCTTCTTTTGTGACAGTCCTCTACAGAAAATGAATTTTCTTTATTCAACTTGATTTATAATTCGGGAATTTTATCTAATTTTGCACTCGTATTATACGTAAGGTATAAGGCAGTCCATTCATGGTCAATCATTTCAATCCAACTATATTTGAAATAACAGATGAACAAACATCAAATAGAAGGGCATGCCGCAGTGATGACGGCGAACGTGATTTTCGGTCTGGGTGTTCCCGTGACCAAGTATCTCCTTGACCAGTGGGTGACCCCCATGACGTATATGGCGACACGCTGCATTGGCGCCGCCCTGATCTTCTGGGTGATCAGTCTGTTCCTGCCTAAGGAGCGTGTGGAGTGGAAGGATCTCTTCGTGATCATGCTGGGCGGTCTGCTGGGATTCGTGATCTCTCAGACACTCACGGCATGGGCATTAGATTTCACCACCCCTGTCTATTTCTCGCTGATTGCCACACTGACACCGGTGGCCACGATGCTGATGGCTGCTATGTTCCTGAACGAAAAGATTACGGGAACGAAAACACTGGGCGTGGTACTGGCTATCCTCGGTGCTGCCCTGATGGTGTTCGTGGGCTGGGTAGGTGGCGCTGGTCGTAACGATCTGCTGGGTATCATCCTTGCCATCCTGAGTGTGCTCACCTGGGTGGTGTACCTGTTGATAACCCGAAAGGTGTCGCAGAAATATACGGCCGTGACACAGATGAAATGGATCTTCTTGGTGAGTACTATCGCCGTACTGCCCTTCTCGTGGCGGGAGTTCCCAGCCACGGCGCTCTATGGCGGACAGGCCGACTGGACAGGCATCGCCGCAATGGCATTCATCGTAGTCTTTGCCACCGTGCTGGGCTATTTCATGATTCCTTTCGCCATGCAGTACCTGAAAGCCACAACCGTGAGTATCTATACCAATATCCAGCCTGTGGTGGCCTCGTTGGTGGCTATTGCCATCGGACAGGATCTGATGACATGGGACAAGCCTGTGGCTGCCGTGCTCGTGCTGTTAGGTGCATGGCTGGTAACGAAGGAGAAATAACGATTGAAAATAGATAACTGACAATTGACAATAACATGATCTATAAGTACGATTTTCTCATCATCGGGGCCGGAGTGGCCGGTATGAGCTATGCCCTGAAGGTGGCAAGGGAGAAGAAAGGAACAGTGTGCATGATCTGTAAGACTTCGCTCGACGAGGCGAATACCAGTTTTGCACAGGGTGGAGTAGCTTCAGTAACGAACCTGAAACTGGATAATTTCGACAAGCACATTGAGGATACAATGGTTGCCGGCGACTATATCAGCGACCGTGCCGCCGTGGAACAGGTGGTGAGAAAAGCACCGTCGCAGATCCGTGAACTGGTGAACTGGGGAGTGAACTTCGACAAGAACGAGAACGGTGAGTTTGACTTGCACCGCGAGGGCGGACATTCGGAGTTCCGTATCCTGCACCATGCCGATGATACGGGTGCTGAGATCCAACGCGGCTTGATGGCCGCCGTACGAGCCTGTCCTGACATCGAGGTCAAGGAGAACCACTTCGCAGTGGAGATCATCACACAGCACCACTTAGGAGCGAAGGTGACAAGGCGCACACCGTATATCAACTGTTACGGTGCTTACGTGCTGAACCCCGACACCCAGAAGGTGGATACCTACCTCTCGAAGATCACCGTGATGTGTACCGGCGGCTGCGGTGCCGTGTATGAAACCACCTCCAACCCGGTGATCGCCACAGGCGACGGCATCGCCATGGTGTATCGTGCCAAGGGTACGGTAGCCGACATGGAGTTCGTGCAGTTCCATCCCACAGTGCTGCATCATACAGGGGAGACCCATCCTGCCTACCTCATCACCGAGGCGATGCGTGGCTATGGGGGTATCCTGCGACTGCCTAACGGTGAGTCGTTCATGGAGAAATACGATGACCGACTGTCGTTGGCTCCGCGAGACATCGTGGCGCGAGCCATTGATAAGGAGATGAAGATCCACGGTCTGGATCATGTGTGCCTCGATGTGACACATAAAGATCCTGTGGAAACCCGTCACCACTTCCCCAATATCTACCAGAAATGTCTGTCAATCGGTATCGATATCACTACCGACTATATCCCGGTGCGCCCTGCTGCCCATTATATGTGCGGCGGTATCAAAGTTGACCTGAACGGCTGCTCCAGCATCGAACGTCTCTATGCCCTTGGTGAATGCTCATGTACCGGATTGCATGGCGGTAACCGTCTGGCTTCGAACTCTCTGATCGAGGCGGTGGTGTATGCCGATGCTGCTGCTAAGCATTCGTTGGAACATGTGGATCTATACGATTTCAATGACAAGATTCCTGAGTGGAACGATGAGGGTACGATGACCAATGAGGAGAAGGTGCTCATCACGCAAAGCGTAAAGGAGGTGGGACAGATCATGTCTAACTATGTGGGCATCGTGCGGTCGGACCTCCGTCTGAAACGTGCCTGGGTACGTCTCGACATGCTCTATGAGGAGACGGAACAGCTGTTTAAGCGGGTGAAAGCCAGTAAGGATATCTGTGAGCTCCGCAACATGATCAATGTGGGCTACCTGATCACTCGCTGGGCCATCGAACGCAAGGAGTGCCGTGGCCTGCACTTCACTACCGATTACCCGGTGCACGCGTACGATAAAAAATAAGAGGAATTTTTTTTAGAGGAGAGAGGAAAGAGGAGAGAGGAGAGAGAAATGTATTTGGTGCAGGTGATTAGCGCATGCATTTGACACTAATACCAGTAACTTATAGGAGAAGTATTGCCAATAGCTTATGGGAGAAGTAATCTCTCTCCTCTTTCCTCTTTCCTC
>DETG01000031.1:44918-57053 GCA_002361535.1 Prevotella sp. UBA3294 | reverse complement strand
ACAGCCGCACCAACTTCGACCTGTCGCAGCACCAGAAATACTCTGGCAAGAAGATTGAATACTTTGATCCGCAGACCAACGAACGCTATACGCCGTTCGTCATTGAGACCTCTATCGGTGTGGATCGTATGTTCCTTTCCATCATGTGCCACTCCTATCAGGAGGAGAAACTGGAGAACGGTGAGACACGTGTCGTATTGAAACTCCCTGCAGCCCTCGCACCCACCAAGCTGGCCGTGCTGCCGCTTGTGAGAAAAGACGGACTGCCCGAGAAGGCTCGCGAGATTATCGATAACTTGAAGTTCCACTTCAACTGCAGCTACGACGAGAAAGATACCATCGGTAAGCGCTACCGTCGTCAGGATGCCGTGGGCACACCGTATTGCGTGACCGTTGACTATGACACATTGAAAGACAATACGGTGACCTTGCGATTCCGTGATACGATGGAGCAGGAGCGCGTCGGCATCGACCAGCTCTTGGGCATTATCGAGGATAAGGTGAGCATTGCCAGCTTGTTGAAGAAACTGTAAGGATGAGGAATGCAATGAATCATACAACTATGCAGACGCTTCCATGCAGGTTCCCGTTGTCGTTCTTGCTCTTGTTCGCGTTCGCTTTCTTCTTCTCCTCATGCAGTGAGAGTGAGGAAGAGGAGAGCGAGTTCGCCAACTGGCAGGAACGCAACGACTCCTATTTCTCGGATGTCTATAACCGTGCCGTGGCTAACAGTAGCGGTGAGTGGAAGGTGTTCACGCAGTGGAGCCTGAACGAGGAAATGGCCACCAGTGCCGATGACCATATCGTGGTGCAGGTACTGCAGGAGGGAAAGGGAAGCGGCTGTCCGCTCTATACCGATTCCGTGCGCATCCATTATGCAGGCAGCCTGATACCGTCACGGTCGTACAGCGATGGCTATACGTTCGACAAGAGCTGGACGGGTGATTCCTTTGTGACTGCCGTGGCCAAGCCCTACACTGCTAAGGTGAGCGACTTCGTTGATGGCTTCTCAACCGCACTGCAGCACATGCACATTGGTGACCATTGGCGTGTCTATATCCCTTATAAACTGGGATACGATGATTCGGCCAGTGGCAGCATACCAGCTTATTCCACTCTGGTGTTCGATCTGATACTCGTGGCGTACAACCGCCCGGGAGCAGGGGCCGTCAGTTGGTAGCCCTTGCCTATAGCCATACAAAAAACAACTGCTTCCTGAGAGATCAGGAAGCAGTTGTTTGCTTATTCTTGAAAACACTCTTTCCTTTTTTTATTGTGGTGCGATCTAACTATCTGTTCTGCATGTCATGATCCAACCACATGCCCGTTATTGCGAATACTGCAAACAGGGCGCATAATGTTGAAATACTCATTGTGTTACCCTTTCTTGTAAACTTTAATATATTCAACTTCTATGTATAGATCCGCCCTCGCGGGCATCTGTTATCCTTATTCCAATCTTTGTTTACCTTAACTAAACCTATTGATTCTCTTTTATACCTAAAACTAAAAACCTATGAAACGATGAAATTCCTATCGAACTTTCCTTTATGCAATCTTTTACCTTCTAATACCTTCTTGATTTCGAGTGCAAAGATACGACTGTTTGCGTACACAGCAATGGATTATTCGTATTTTATTCATGAAAACTGCATTTTCTTGATTTATATCAAGTGATATTGTGTACGGACACATAAGAAATCCAATAATAGCATCCTCTCCCTTGCTGAGCAGGTGGTCAACGGCACCGGTAACTCACCTCACCACTGATTCTGTGTTAAGTGAACATTTATTATGGTGTGCAGATATACGAATAATAATTCAGAATGGTCAATCGTGGTGAATAAAAAGTAATCTGGGTAAAAGAATCTGTAAAATATGTATCTGTCAGCTCGTTTTTTCTTCTTACCTTTGCAGCATCAAGCAGGAGGCCTCGGGTCTCATCTGACAATATCATTATGAAAAGAATACAAACCCGATTGATCCTGATGGGCATTGTATGGCTCATGGGGACAACCCTTAAAGCGCAAGTTATGCAAGAGAATGTAGATTTTAATGTGTGGCCCAAAGGCGCGCCGAACACCGCCTATGCCCAGTATTTCATTGGCAACAGCTACTTAGCTCCCCTCGATGCCGAACATGGCGGACCGGTCAACGTCACCTTCGAACCGAGGTGCCGGAACAACTGGCACATCCATCATCGATCGGTTCAGGTACTGATCTGTGTGGCGGGTCACGGGTGGTATGTAGAAGAGGGCAAGGCACCGGTGGCGATGCATCCGGGCTCTGTGGTGGCCATTCCCGCTGAGGCCAAGCACTGGCATGGAGCGGCCAAGGACTCCTGGTTCCAGCATGTCACCTATATGACAAAGGTGGAGGAGGGGGCTTCCAACGAATGGCTGGAGCCGGTGGAAGATGCCGAGTACGACAAACTGCCTGCCAGCGGTGAGCTGCTCAGTGTCACCGATGCCGAGTATCTGAACCGTTTCGAGGCATTCGCCTTCGATGAGGTGGTGGCGCAAACCAGCGACCGTCTCGATGAGCGCACCCGTTCCATCTGTTATTTAGCCACCTTGCTTGGCTGTCAGGGCATCGATGAGTACCGCGAACTGCTGCCGAAGGCTCTGGAGAACGGGGTGAGTCCCGTGGAGGTGAAAGAGATTGTCTATCAGGCTACGGCTTATCTGGGGATGGGACGCGTGCGGCCCTTCCTGACTGCTACCAATGAAATCTTTGTTCAACGGGGTATCACCCTGCCGTTGCCCTCACAGACCAAGACAACGATGGAGAACCGCAGGGAGGCTGGCACGCAGGCTCAGGTTGATTGTTTCGGTGAGGGGATGCGCGACTTCTGGAAGTCGGGTCCTGAAGACAGTCGCCATATCAACAAATGGTTGGCCGACAACTGCTTCGGTGACTATTATACCCGTTCGGGGCTCGATATCCGCACCCGTGAACTGATCACTTTCTGTTTCCTTGCAGCCCAGGGAGGCTGTGAGCCTCAGTTGAAAGGTCACATCGCAGGAAACTATCATGTGGGTAACGACAAGGATTTCCTGATTGCCGTGATCTCCTCGAACCTTCCGTTCATCGGCTATCCTCGGACGCTGAATGCCTTGAATTGCATCCGTGAGGTGGAGGCAGGGAAATAATCCCTGCTCACCTTTATCGTGTAGAGATCGAAACGCTCCCTGTCTTCAACGTTCCCGACGAGCCTGTCAGTTCCATCACCGAGGCTTCGTCACCGCTCTGGACTAAGACTTGAGCCAGACCATTGAAGGCGGGGATGCTAAATTCCCGGCAGTTCAGTCCTTTGGGGTGATCTTCTCCTAAGCAGGAGGGGTCGCCGTTGCCGGCACCTATGATCCTGCCACTCCCTTTCAGACGGAATGTCAGCACGGGACAGGCATCGGGGACGATATGCCCCTTGCTGTCGTGGATTTCTACCGTCACTACGGCCACGTCGCGACCATCGGCAGAGATGCTACTGCGGTCGGTTTTCATCACGATCCTTGCAGCAGGTTTCGTTGTCTCGACGGTCTGGGTCAGGATGCGCTTGCCGTTCTTATAGCCTGTGGCCACCACCTTCCCCGGCTGATATACCGTCTTCCATTTCAAGTGTCCGTTACGGGGCATGGGTTGTCTGCCTAATTTCTTGCCATTGACTGTCAGCTCCACTTCGTCGCAGTTGCTGTAGGCCCAAACCTCCACCTCTTCACCCTCGTGTCCTTGCAGGTTCCAGTGTGGGAAGATGTGCAGGGTAGGCTCTTCTGTCCACCATGACTTTAGATACCATGCCTCGTCTTTCCAGAATCCGCAGTAGTCGAGGATACCGAATTCGGAGTCGTGGGCAGGATACTTCAAGGGGTTGGGCTCTCCCCGATAGTCAAAGCCTGTCCAGTAGAAGATGCCTGCCGCCCATGGACGGTCGGCATAGAATTGCCATCCCCGTTCGATGCGGTTTTCTGTTCCATCCTTATCGGCACTGAGGTTCATGGATCGCATGTGTCCTGGCACCTCTGGGTCATCGAAATAGATGCCTCGGGTGCCGCAGCCTGTTGTTTCCTCCGTACCTACGATCTTCCATGTTGGGTTATTCTTCTTGCGGTTATCGACATCGTTCTGTAGGATATAGTTGAATCCCACCACGTCGAGACCTTTGATCATCTCTCCGCCACCCGCATTGGCGATGGTGGAATGGCGCGTGGGGTCGAGCAGTCGGGTATATTCCCGCATGGCGGCAGCGATGCGAGTGCCTTGGATGGTGTTCTCCATGCCCCATTCCTCGTTACCGTCGCTCCACAGGATCACGGATGGATGGTTACGGTCACGCTTGATCATGTTCTCTAACAGCCTCAGGTGTTCAGTGTTGATACCCGACAGACGATTCTCATCGATGACGAGCATTCCCTCGCGGTCGCAGATATCGAGCAGGGCGGGTGTCATGGGGTTATGCGACGAGCGGTAGGCATTGCAGCCGAACTCTTTCAGTCGTCGGATGCGCCATGCCATCACCGCCTCGGGGATGGCTGCTCCCACACCGGCATGGTCCTGGTGCATATTCACACCTTTCAGTTTCAGTGGACTCCCGTTGAGTAAGAATCCCTTGTCGGCATCGAAAGCGATGTCGCGTAGTCCTGTGGTGGTCTCATAGACATCGGTCACCTGTCCGTTCACCTTGACAGTGGTCACCACCTTATATAAATAGGGGTCGTCGGTGCTCCAGAGATGTGGGTGGTTGACGGTCATCTGCTGTTGGCTGTTGCCTGTCTGCTTACCTTGCAACACCAAGGATGCAGCAGTGGTTGTGCCTACCTCTTTGCCATCGGCATCCAACAGTCGTTGCTCGATCTGACAGGATTGTGCTTCCAGTGAGTTGTTGTGAATCTCCGTGTCGATATGGACGACGGCATGGTGGTAGGGTGCTTTCAGGTCGGCATAGACGAAGGTGCCGAAGGGAGCCACACTGACATTCCCTGTCTTCACTAACCATGCATCGCGGTAAATACCGGCACCCTCGTAGAACCATCCCTCCTCAAGGGTGGCATCGGCCCTCACACAGATGAGGTTGTCGCCTCCAAAGTTCACATATTCCGTCACGTCATATACCTGAGTGGCATAGCCACTGGGCTCCGTACCCATGTAGAAGCCGTTGAACCACACACGGGCATTGCGGAAGATGCCGTCGAACTGCAGATAATACCTGTAAGGAAGATCATCCATTCTTTCATTGTCCCATCCTTCAATCCTTATCTTTTTCCGATACCATCCCACACTGGTCTCGGGGTATTTGTAGCCAACGGTTTTGTAACCGTGCGAATGACTGGCATTCTGTTCATACGACAGGGTGGTCACCCAGTCGTGGGGAATGCGTACCTCCTCCCAATTCGTGTCATCGAACTTCAGGGAATAGGGGCCTTCGTTGTGGATCGAGTTGGCTTTCGTCAGGTAGTTAAAATACTCTGTTCCGCATCCGAAGTCCTTGGCAGGATCGGAGGCATTGCCGAAAGCAAATTTCCATCCCTTATCTAAGCGAATGGTTTCTCTCACGTTTTGTGCGTTCAAGGTGAGTGCAGTCATCCAGACTATCACCACTGTCATCAGTTTTCTTAGGTTCATATTGTTGTATTAGTGATTGATGATTTTCTTCCCGTTTCTGATGTAGATTCCTTGATGTGGGACTTCCGGAAGGCGGCGCCCTTGGAGGTCGTAGATCGCCTGATGGTTGTGCTGACGGACCATGGGCACCTGGATGCCGCTATAGGCATTCCAGCCACGGGATAAGTCTTCCAGTGTGACGATACGACTGTCGTTCATACATTTCGTCCATTCTTCCTTACGCGTCTTATTGACGAAGTTCCCACCCCAAGTCTGGTACCAGGGCATCCACCACGACCATACCGCCTCCTCGTCAAACTCCTTGTCGATGTCGGGGATTGGTCCGTTCTCCGACAAGGCGATGATCTTCTTGCCTCCGGTGAGTGCCTTGAGTTTGTCGAACAGGATGTAGTTGCTGGAGTAGTCGTAGTCGGCGTTATAGACATCTGCCGAGACGACATCATAGTAGGCCTTACCGGGATTCCAGTCTTGGTCATACTCGCCCGCGTTCCACACCCAGATAATGTTATGGACACCTTTTACATTCACCATCTCGTCATAGATGAGGTGGTAGAGCTTCTTAAATGGCTCAGCACCCTCGCGCCCCCACCAGAACCATCCTCCACTCGCCTCGTGGAGCGGACGGAAGATGCAGGCGACCCCCGCATTCTGCAGTTCTAAGTAATAGTCGGCAATGGCATCAATATCCTTGATGATATTTTGGTAGAGTGTCGATGTGGTGTTCCATGTGCCGTCAGATTTCATGGCATTGGTGATCTTCATGTTGCATCTGTCAGTATAGAACTCGTTGGTGCTGCGGCTGGGATCACGCCAATGCCAGGTGAAAGTAGGGAATCCTCCTCGGTTGTAAGTGTCCTTTGCCAATGCGACGGAGCTTTGGGTATAGGATTGGTTATAGTAATGGGCCGCATCTTTGCCTGTGGCGTTCATCATGTCGAACCCCACAAGGGCAGGATATTTCCCAGACACTTGATACACCGCTTTGATGTCGTCGTGCTGTGTGACGTTGCCATTGGCAGAACTCATGTCTCCCGTCATCATCCCCGAGATCGTCTTCTTTCCGAAGTTGTTATAGAGAAACGCATACATCTTCTTGGCACTCTCCGTCGCGTTCTGGTCAACTGGTGTCGATGAAATATTGAATGGCAGCGTGTCGGTACTCTTCTCAATGCGGATATAGTCGATACGGAACCATGTCCAGAACGGGGTGATGACGATGGTGTTATTGCCTTGATTCATGAAGAAGCTGCCCACCGCCGTCTCTGCTTGTCCTTTGGTTAGGAATGTGCCATTGCTGCCATTCACGGCGAGGTTCACCGACTTATCTCCATACAAGCCGTCATAGCCTACATAGACGAGGTATCTTCCCTTTTCCGTGCTATTGTAGGTAAAGGTGATCCGGGCATTCTCGTCCTTGATTTCGAGAGCTTTTCCTCCCGAATACTTTCCCTCCTGAATCAGTATGCAATGGTTATAACTGGCATTCTCCGCCTCTAACTTGTCATTGTCCTGTGCTTGTGCAACCTGATTCCCCACGAAGATCAAAAATAGAATGATTAGAAGTTTACGCATGGTTATTGTTGTTTCTTGTTTTCAGTGCAAAGATATGAATTATCTGATGAAATACAATGGTTTTCATCCTTTTTTTCTTACCTTTGCAAAGTCAACCAGTATTTACTGGGTGTCCCTATAAATACCTATGCGGATAAAAAACTAAAAACCTAAAGGATATGAGAAGTTTTATAATAGTGATCATAGGATGGATCTGCGTTGTAGGAATTCATGCCACTGAGTGTCCACGGGTGGTGGAGACGATGCAAAAGGGCTTCTTCCCTTTGGCTTCCGCAACCAACGCAGCTGATATCTGTGTCGATACGAATGATTACCGGGTGGTGACGATTGCTGCTGGGATGCTCGCCGATGATGTGAAGCGGGTGACGGGTAAGTCGGCGAAGGTGGTGAGGACGAAACGGTTAAAAGACCTCCCTGCGCATCCTGCCGTGGTAGCGGGTACCTTGGGACATAGATTCCTGCCTCGCTGAAGGATGCTTATTTCGAGTTAGTGGCATATCCTGTCCGTGGTGCCGCGATGTTGAACGAGTACCAGTTGCTGGCTCGTCGCAGTATGGTGGAGGCTACCCGTGGTGATGGTGCAACCTTTCGGCACTCCGTCTTATGCTGTCAGCTACGCACCTTATGTCGATTATGACATCGACTTGCAGGAGGGTGATCGTACTATCGAGGTCCGCACCCTCCCAACCCTGCATGTCTATGAGGGTCGTGACATCCGTTATGCCGTCCAGTTGGGTGATGGTGAGCCGCATGTGTTCTCCATCCATGCCAACGACTTCACTGCCGAGTGGCGATGGAACGTATTGCGGGGCTATGCCTCCCGTACCGTCTCCATACCTGCCACGATGAAGGGCAGCCACCGGCTCCGCATCTACTTCCTCGACCCAGGAGTCACGATCCAGGAGATCTGTGTTCACCGATAAAGGGTACATAACGATCCATTTATTGTTGAGTATTGTCAAAATATTTTGTCAAAAATTAAGGATTGTAAAAGAATGCTAATAGAGAGGGGTGGAATGATCGGAGGGTACAAAAGTGTCCATAAGTTCCTTTTTGTGCAAGTAAAGTCTATTTGGGGCCAAAGTAGAGTCTGATTAGGACGCAAGTAAAGTCTGTTTTGAACCCAAGTAGAGCCTACGTAATGTTTACGTAGACTCTGTTTAGGGTCGTTCCAGACTTTACTAACACCTGTTCCGCCGTCATCTACACCTCGTTCCGCCGTCACCATCCACTTGTAGATGCCGTCGGAACGGGTGAAAACGCCGATCGGAACGACCCTTAGGTGACCTTTTGCTTTACGAAAACGCCCTTTTCGCCACTTAAAAACGGTGTTTTTGAACGAAAAATTCGGTATTCTCGTGAGTTGAAAATGCTGAAATCTACTAACGTGTTCATTATCAATGTCTTACTAAACCTCGTCAGAATCGCTCCTTTTCGACCGAGAGGCCGCTTGTTTTTCTCCGTGCCCGTATTTTGCGTTAACCGAAGTTAATTTGTAAAAACAGTTTATTTATTTAACTTATGTTAATCCATCCTTTGCCAGTTTCATCGTTTGTGGCCCCCTATCCTGGTGAAATGATGAAGGAAGAGTGAAAAGAACGAAGGTACTTTCGCTTGGAAATCCAAAGAAAAAGTCGTTTTTCTTTGGTATTTCACTCGCTTAATCGTACCTTTGCACCGTAAAAGAATAAAATATGGATACATTGAAGAAAGCATTTGCCAGAAAGCTGTTGGAGGTGAAAGCCGTGAAGCTGCAACCCAACGAGCCCTTTACATGGGCCAGTGGATGGAAATCACCCATCTATACCGACAACCGTAAGACCCTCTCGTTCCCCGAGCTGCGCACAATGGTGAAACTCGCCCTGACACACATGATCATGGAGCATTTCCCACAGGCTGAGGCTGTGGCAGGAGTGGCTACAGGAGCCATTGCGCAGGGTGCCTTGGTGGCTGATGAACTGAATCTGCCCTACGTCTATGTGAGACCGAAACCGAAAGATCATGGAATGGGTAACCAGATTGAAGGTGAACTGCCCGAAGGAGCCAAGGTGATCGTGGTGGAGGATCTGATCTCTACAGGCGGCTCTTCGCTGAAGGCTGTCGATGCCCTGCGGCGTGCCGGCTTTGAGGTGGTGGGCATGGTGGCCAGCTACACTTACGGCTTCCCCGTTGCCGAAGAGGCGTTCCGCGAGGCTGGTGTGGAGCTGCTGACGATTTCCGACTACGAGCATGTGGTGAGTGAGGCACAAGCCACTGGTTATATTGCCGAGAAGGATGTGGCTATGCTGAAGGAATGGCGTAAGGATCCTGTTAACTGGAATAAAGAATAAGACTATGGCGAAATTTGAAAGTTCTGTGAAGGTGATTCCCTTCACACAAGACCTGGTCTATCGCTGCGTGAGCGATCTCTCGTACTTGGAGAAGATCCGCGACAGGATTCCATCGCATGATATTGACAAGATGTCGTTTACCGCCGATGCCATCAGTGTCTCCTCGCCTGTAGGAGAAGTGGCCATGCACATCATCGAACGGGAAGAACCGAAGTGCGTGAAGTTCGAGACGGTGAAGAGTCCGGTGCCCATGCATCTGTGGATTCAGGTGCTGCCCGTTAACGAGAGTAGCTCGAAGATGAGGCTGACGATCGATGCCGATGTGCCCTTCTTCCTGAAAGGAGTGGTGGCGACCCCACTGCAGGAGGCTGTGGAGAAGTTGGCCGATGCCCTCGCCAGCATCCCCTACGACCAGCTACAGGTGGAAGAATCCTAAGAGTTGCGTTATTTCATCATCAATGACTAAGACACCATGGCAAATAAACTTTGGGAAAAGAATTTCGAGGTGAACCAGGAGATTGAACGGTTCACCGTGGGACGTGACCGCGAGATGGATCTGTATCTGGCTAAGTACGATGTCTTGGGCAGTATGGCGCATATCACCATGCTGGAGAGTATAGGACTCCTCGGCAAGGACGAGCTGCCCCAGCTGCTGCAGGCGCTGAGAGCGATCTATGCACAATGTGAGCGAGGTGAGTTCGTCATCGAAGACGGTGTGGAAGATGTGCACTCACAGGTGGAACTGATGCTTACCCGCGAACTGGGAGACATGGGGAAGAAGATCCACAGCGGACGGTCGCGCAATGATCAGGTGCTCGTCGATCTGAAACTGTTCACCCGTCATGAACTGAAAGACATTGCCGACCACGTGAAGATTCTTTTCGATGAACTGATCCAGAAGAGTAATCAATATAAAGAGGTGCTGATGCCGGGCTATACCCACCTGCAGATTGCCATGCCCTCATCGTTCGGACTATGGTTCGGGGCATACGCGGAGAGTCTGGCTGATGACCTGCTGTTCCTGCAGGCTGCCTACCGCATGACAAACCGGAACCCCTTGGGCTCTGCTGCCGGCTATGGCAGCTCGTTCCCACTGAACCGTACGATGACCACCCAGTTGTTAGGATTCGACTCAATGGACTATAACGTGGTGTATGCACAGATGGGACGCGGCAAGATGGAACGCAACGTGACCTTCGCACTGGCTACCATTGCGGGCACCGTGGCGAAGATGGCTTTCGACGCCTGCTTGTTCAACTCGCAGAACTTCTCGTTCGTGAAACTCCCGAAGGAGTGTACGACGGGAAGCAGTATCATGCCCCATAAGAAGAACCCGGATGTCTTCGAACTGATCCGTGCGAGATGTAATAAGATACAGGGACTGCCGCAGCAGATCATGCTGATGATGAACAACCTGCCCGTGGGCTATTTCCGCGACATGCAGATGATCAAGGAGGTGTTCCTGCCTGCCTTCGACGAATTGAAGGACTGTCTGCAGATGGCTGCCTACATTATTAATAAGATGGAGGTGAACGAACATATCCTCGACAACCCGATGTACGACCCGATGTTCTCTGTGGAGGAGGTGAACCGGCTGGCCGCCAGTGGTATGCCTTTCCGTGATGCTTACAAGAAGGTGGGACTCGACATCGAGGCGGGCACGTTCAAGGCCAACCGACAGATCCATCATACCCATGAGGGAAGCATCGGGAACCTGTGCAATGAACAGATTACTAAGCTGATGGAACAGACCTTCAACGAGTTCCACTTCGAACGGATGGAACAGGCTGAGCAGAAACTGTTGAACGGATAGAAACCTTCCATGATGATACACAACGCTCGAATCAAAGATGCAGGGTTATCCTGCTGTCTCGTCCTGCTCTTGTCGGTTTGGATGCTCTGTTCCTGTGAGGGGTCGGACTTTGAATACTCCTCGCATCGCGCCCGTCTGGTGTACGATAACAGTCTGCATCTGGATCCCACCTTGTCGAGTGCGATGAACGCTATGGCTCCGGGCACCTTCTGCCGCATCTCGATCTCTGGCACCTACTTCGTGTTCTCCAACAACCAAGGACAGAGCAGCCGACAGCCGATGACATCTGTGGAGCAACAACGGCTGCCCATCTTAGGGTGTAACAACGAAAGCGGAATCATTGTGGGATTCGGACTGCTGACAACTCCCGCAGAGTTCTTTGCTTACGATGCTCAGTGTATTAATTGCTATGAGAATGACAGCCGACCGCGATACCTCCTGTCCGTCTCTACCGACGGAAAGGCGACTTGCAGCAAGTGTGGAAGGGTCTATAATCTGAACAACGGAGGTATCGTGACCGATGGCAGCGCAGGGAAGAAACTGGCGCGTTTCCGCGCTTCCACAACGGGTCCAAACGGTGTATTATCCGTAAATAATTAGTTGTATGTATTAAAATGTGCAAATAATTTTGGCTGTTCGGAGAAATCGCATTATCTTTGCACCGTTTTAAACTAATCGACAGGCGGAAATAGCTCAGTTGGTAGAGCACAACCTTGCCAAGGTTGGGGTCGCGGGTCCGAGTCCCGTTTTCCGCTCTGATTGTTGCTGAAAGGCAATTGCCGCAATGGTGGAATTGGTAGA
>DETG01000031.1:11135-44893 GCA_002361535.1 Prevotella sp. UBA3294 | reverse complement strand
GGTAGACACGAGGGACTTAAAATCCCTTGGCCAGTGATGGCTGTGCGGGTTCGAGTCCCGCTCGCGGCACCTTTAAATCTTATTTTTATTATGCGCAAAAATCTTGTTTTATTTGTTTCTGCAGTCGGCATGGTTCTGATGACATCCTGCTCCTCGAAGCTTGGTGCCCTTTCTGCCGACAATTTCAACGTAGTGCCGAATCCAATGGAGACAGAGGCCGGCAAGGTGCCTGTAACCATCAACGGCAAGTTCCCGGAGAAGTATCTGAAGAAGAAAGCTGTGGTTACAGTGATTCCTGAGATCCGTTGCAGCAACGGTAACGTCGTTCAGGGACAGGGAGCAACCTTCCAGGGCGAGAAAGTTCAAGGTAACGACCAGACTATCTCGTACAAGGTGGGTGGTAACTACACCATGAAGAACAGCTTCACCTATACTGCTCCCATGCAGAAGAGCGACCTCTACCTGACATTCGATGCCAAGGTGGGCAAGAAAAAGGTGAATGTTCCTGCCGTGAAGGTGGCAGAAGGCGTCATCGCCACTTCTGAGCTGTATCGCAACCTGCTTACTTCGACAGGTGCCTGCATCGCTCCCGATACCTTCCAGCGCATCAATGCTCACAAGCAGGAAGCACAGATCAAGTTCTTGGTGAACCAGGCTAACCTGCGCAAGAGTGAGCTGAAGAGCAACTCGATCGCAGAATTCGTGGAAATGCTGAAGAAGATCAACCGCGAGCGTGAGACCTTGGCCATCAAGGATATCGATGTGCTGGGATTCGCTTCTCCCGAGGGTGCTTACGACTTTAACGACAAACTGGCCAACAAACGTCAGAATACTGCCGAGCAGTATGTGAAAGAGCAGCTGAAGAAGACGAAGGTGAATACGGATATCAATGCTAAATATACCGCAGAGGACTGGGACGGTTTCCAGCAGTTGGTACAGGCCAGCAACATCCAGGACAAGGACGTGATCTTGCGCGTGCTCTCGATGTATAAGGATCCTCAGGAGCGTGAACAGCAGATCCGCAACATGTCTGCTGGTTATCGTGAACTGGCCGACGGTATCCTGCCTGAGCTCCGCCGTTCACGTATGATCATCAACTATGAGACCATCGGTCGCAGTGATGAGCAGATTCAGGAGCAGTACGTGGCAGATCCCGCTCAGCTCAGCGTTGATGAGCTGCTCTATGCCGCTACCCTGACCAACGATGCCGACAAGCAGGAGGCTATCTACAAGACTGCTGCCAAGTTGTATCCCGCTGACTACCGTGCACTGAACAATATCGCTGCATTGGAGTTCAATAAGGGAAACAACGATACCGCTAAGGATTATATTAATAAGGTGTTCAACGTGCTGGGCAATGCTCCCGAGGCCAACGCTAACTTGGGGATGATGGCCCTGCAGGAAGGTAACGTGGCCAGTGCCGAGACATATATCGCTAAGGCTACCAATGCCAATGGTCTGAACAACGTACTGGGTGCCTTGAATATTGCTAAGGGCAACTATGCTGAGGCCGCCAAGAACCTGGCAAATGCAGAGAGTAATCTCGCCGGTCTGGCAGAGCTCCTGAACAAGAATTACGCCACCGCAGAGGTGATCCTCCAGGGTGTGAAGAACAAGGATGCGATGACCAGCTACCTGCAGGCTCTTACTGCTGCCCGTCAGGGAAGGACAAACGTTGCCTCAAATTTCCTGAAAGAGGCCCTGAAACTGGATCCGAGTCTGGCATCTTATGCTGCCAACGACCTGGAACTTCTTAACGTCAGCAAATAATCGCATTCCATATCAATGAAGCGATTCTGCTATATTCTGCTCACCCTGGCTCTGGTTTCGTGTGGAGCACCCAACGGTCAGTTTAAGATCGAAGGACGCTTCCTCAACCTGAACCGGGGTGAGTTCTATGTATATAGCACCGACGGACTTGTCAACGGTGTCGACACCATCCATACCGATGGCGGACGATTCAGCTATCAGATTCCATGTGAGCATTCAGGAACACTGATGCTGGTGTTCCCCAATTTCTCTGAGCAACCCATCTTTGCCGAGTCGGGTAAGACGGCTCATGTCAAAGGTGATGCCACCCACCTGAAAGAGATGTCGGTGGAAGGGACGGATGCGAACGAACTGATGACTCGTTTCCGTCAGGCCGTGGTGAATGCTTCACCACCAGAGGCTGTGAATAAGGCTGCTTTGTTCATCCGTGACAATGCTGCTTCACCCGTAAGTGTCTTTCTTCTGAAAAGATATTTCCTACAGGGTGTCAATCCTGATCTGACGAAAGCTGCCGAACTGTTAGAGACATTGGTGAAAGCGCAGCCCAAGAATGGAGAGGTGAACCGCCTGATGAAAGATGTCTCCATATTGAAGATTGCACAGCTGAATGCGCCGGTACCATCCTTCTCGGCTGTCGATATCAATGGACGGACGGTGACGAATGCTGACCTTCGCGGGAAGGTGTCGGTCATCCATGTGTGGTCAACATGGAACTACGAGAGTCAGGATATCCAACGCCGTCTGAGATCGCTCCGCGAGGAGAAAGGCACCAAGCTGGGTGTGGTGGGAATCTGCATCGATGCCAGCAAGCGTGACTGTCGTAACTACCTGAAGCATGACTCAGTGGGATGGTCAACAATCTGCGATGAGCAGATGCTGGAGAGTCCGCTGCTTGCCAAATTAGGAATGATGTCCGTGCCCGACAATATCATTATCGATACCAGTGGGAGAATCATCGCCCGAGGACTGAATCCCAACGATATGAGGGAACGACTGGAAAAACTCCTGAAATAACCTGTCCGCTGATTAACCGAACTCATTCATCACTCATTCAAATCTAATATGTTAGTAAAAACATTCTGTGCAGCCGTCAATGGGTTGGATGTAACCACCGTGACCGTGGAGGTAAGCATGACAAGAGGCGTGCTTTATCATCTGACGGGACTGCCCGACAGTGCTGTCAAGGAGAGTCGTGACCGCATTGCTGCCGCATGCCAGAACACTGGTTTTAAATTCCCCGTAGCCGACATTACCGTGAACATGGCTCCCGCCGATCTCAGAAAGGAGGGGAGCAGCTATGATCTGCCTTTAGCCATTGCCATCCTTGCCGCTAATAACAAGGTGGAAAGCAGCCATCTGCAGGAGTATATGCTGGTGGGGGAGTTAGGACTTGATGGGCGACTGCAACCAATTCGCGGTGCATTACCTATTGCTATTCGTGCACGGGCTGAGCATTTCAAAGGACTGATCGTACCCAAACAGAATATCTGTGAGGCTGCCGTCGTTAATAATATCTCGGTCTATGGCATGGAGAGTTTGTCGGATGTGATCAGCTTCTTCAACGGACAACAACTGTTTGAGCCTACTGTCATTGATACCCGGCGGGAGTTTTACGAGCACCAGAGTCATTTCGATCTCGATTTCGCTGATGTGCGTGGACAGGAGAACGTGAAACGGGCATTAGAGGTGGCCGCAGCAGGTGGGCATAACCTGATCATGATCGGACCACCGGGAAGCGGAAAGTCGATGATGGCTAAACGACTGCCCAGTATCCTGCCGCCTTTGTCTTTGGCAGAGAGTTTGGAAACGACTCAGATCCATTCTGTAGCGGGGAAATTAGGACGGGACATCAGCCTGATCTCACAGCGCCCGTTCCGTAGTCCGCATCATACCATATCGCAGGTGGCTCTTGTAGGCGGAGGGGTTAACCCACAGCCCGGAGAGATTTCCTTGGCGCATAACGGGGTGCTCTTCCTCGATGAATTGCCGGAATTCAACAAAACGACGCTTGAAGTGTTGCGACAACCGCTTGAGGATCGCCGCATCACCATCAGCCGTGCTAAATACACGCTCGAATATCCTTGTTCTTTTATGTTTGTCGCGTCGATGAACCCTTGCCCTTGCGGATACTACGGTGATCCCACACATAACTGTGTATGTACCCCAGGACAGATCCAACGGTACATGAATAAGATCAGCGGGCCCCTGCTTGATCGTATTGACCTACACTGTGAGATTTCGCAAGTGCCCTTCTCCGAACTCAGTAAGCTAAAGCCTGGGGAACCAAGCGAAAAGATACGTGAAAGAGTGATTAAAGCACGGCAAATCCAAGAGGCTCGCTTCAAGGATTTCAAGGGTGTTCACTGCAACGCTCAAATGACTGAACGCATGTTGCATCAATTCGCAGAACCTGATGCAGCCTCTATGGATATGCTACGTATGGCGATGGAACGGTTAAAGTTGTCTGCACGTGCGTATAGTCGTATTTTGAAAGTTGCAAGAACCATTGCAGATTTGGATTATTCAGAAAACGTCCAGTCGCAACATATAGCTGAAGCTATAGGTTATAGGAATCTAGATAGAGGTGATTGGGCTGAGAGAGGATTGTAAATGTATTATTAACTAAATAAAAAAAAATATGAAGTATTTATTCATTGATACAGAAACAACTGGTCTTCCTAAAAGCAACAATCTATCCCCTACAGATACAGAGAATTGGCCAAGATTGGTTAGTGTCGCCTATATATTGACAGAGGATAGGGAGGTTGTTGATAGCAATTATTATATTATAAAACCAAATGGCTTTATTGTTCCGCCAGAATCTACTAAAGTTCATGGAATCACGACGGCAGACGCAATTTCAAGAGGACAAGTCCTTTCGGAAACTCTTGACATATTAAAGCAGAAAATCGATGAATGTACCTTTATAGTTGGCCATAATGTTGAATTTGACATCAATGTGTTGAATTCTGAATACTATAGGTACAATAAAACTCTACCTGTTAGTTTAAAACCACACTTTTGCACTATGAAACTATCAAAAGATTTCTGTGGTTTACCCAACAACAAATATCCGACATTAGAGGAGCTTTACTCAATTTTGAAGGGAAATTCCTTTTCAAATGCCCATAATGCAATGGCTGACACTCAGGCTGCGATGGAATGCTTCTGGTTGCTCCAAGATAGTGGGGTGTTAAAACCTAGCAACAAGTTAGATGTAAAGATATATCATACAAATGATAATATTTTATGGGCTTGTAAACACACTTCATTATCGTATTGCTCAAAGGCTTTCGCTCTTTGTACAATAGCTTGTAATTTGAAAAATAACAAGGGATTTTTAGATGAATTGAGCGGACTTGGTCCTTACAAAAAAGAGAAAATTATAGAAAACCCTTCCAAGAAACTTGTTATAGAAAATGATGAATTAGTCTATAGAGATTACTCTGAAGAAGAGTGGATTAAAGATAGTTTCGCTTTCTTTAATGAATTATTAAAATCTGATAATTCAACCAAGATAATAGCAGAGGCTATTTGCAGTTTTGAAAAAGAAATGGGTGGTGTTGAAGTTATTAAGAAATATCAATTAAGAAAACCATATAGCTATTTATGTACATACACTATTGAGAATGAGCAAGACTGGCTTAGTATTGCTATTCAATCATCGAAAAGAAGTAATAATAATTCCTCCTCTGCAATTGCATATTTCAAAGAAATGCTCAAGGTTATTAACAATATAAGAGAGCAGTGGAATCAAAGGGAAGCTGAAAAACATTATGAAATGAAACGGTATTATGCAAAATATGGTGTAGACATAGACAGAGGACAAGTTCCTAATGCAGAACAGGTTCAACAAATGATTCATGATAGAGACTCAGCCGCATCACATACAAACAAATCCTCTTCAAACAGCGGCTGTATGGTTGTTTTATCTCTTATCATCGTAATTGGCACTTCAATATACTACTTATTATTTTAAATGAATAATATATAGAACATGGAAGAAGAATATCTACCAAATTATATGACATATAATGGAAGGTTACTATTCCATTATACCAAATTCGATTCAGCCATTAAGATAATTACTACAAAAAGATTATTATTTGGAGATTTTTCGAAAATGAATGACATTGCAGAATCTTGTCGAGAAGTGTTTAATGAACTGGCAGAAGAAGAACTTAAAAAATACAAATCTTTGAGTTTCACCTTTGACAAAAGGGATAAAAGAGCTTTCGAAATAGATTCTTTATGGGGATACTATGCAGAAAAAGGAAATGGTGCTTGTTTGGTTTTTGATAAGAAAAGTATTATCAAAGAATTCAACCGCTTTAATGTTTTTCATAGAAGAGGTAAAATTAACTATCTCCGTAATTTTACAAATGCTTTATTCTTAAATGTAAAAACCAAAAGTGAAGCTGTCAAGGAAATCGAAACAAAATATAAAGACATATTTTTCACAAAATCATTAGATTGGTCGAAAGAAAATGAATATCGTTTGTTGGTAAAGAGCGAGGATTTCTCGTCTTCGTACTTAAATATAGAAGATTCACTCGTTGCTGTAATAATATGTCTCCCTTTACAAAATAAAGTAAAAGAGACCTATGAATTCAATATATTAAAGAAATTAGCAAACATACCAATTTTGCATTATCATACCAGTTTAGGAAATAAAAATCTTCATGATATTGAGAGTGAGAAACTACTATGGCCATTAATGGATGTTGATTATAGGCTTGCTTTTTGACAATTATAATAAATATTTTATAGTAGGCAAACACATGGTAAAATTGAACGATATATATCGAAAATCACAGCCCCCTAAAATCTCCGCATGGATAGACCTCCACTGTGAGTTAGCCGCAGTCCCCTTCTCTGATTTGTCAAAGATGGCTCCCGGAGAGCCCTCAGCTGCCATCCGCGAACGTGTGATCAAAGCACGTCAGATACAGGAGGCTCGCTTCAAGGAGATCAAAGGGGTACATTGTAATGCGCAGATGTCGGAGCGTATGATCCATCAGTATGCTGAGCCCGATGCCTCCTCGATGGAGATGCTCCGCATGGCCATGGAACGTCTGAAACTCTCTGCCCGCGCCTACAGCCGCATCCTGAAAGTAGCCCGTACCATTGCAGACCTCGACGGCTCGGAGAAAGTAGAATCGATGCACATCGCCGAGGCTATCGGTTACCGTAACCTCGACCGTGGTGATTGGGCGGAGAGAGGAGTATAGACGGTTTTTCTCCCACGATGCCATCAATCCTGTGTTGATACGAAAAAAATAAAGGGGATCTTGCAGGTATTCCACTGATTTTTCATACCTTTGCATCCAATAAAAAGAATAATCATGGAAAAGAATAAGAATTTCAAGCGCACCACTGTGACAGCAGCACTGCCTTATGCCAACGGCGGTGTGCATATCGGCCACCTTGCCGGCGTCTATGTTCCTGCCGACATCTATGTGCGTTATCTCCGTCTGAAGAAACAAGACGTGATCTTCATCGGCGGTAGTGATGAACACGGTGTGCCCATTACGATCCGTGCCCGAAAAGAGGGCATCACCCCGCAGGACGTGGTGGATCGCTATCATCAGATGATCAAAGACTCGTTCAGCGAGTTTGGCATCTCCTTTGATATCTATAGCCGTACCACCAGTAAGATCCATCATCAGTTCGCCGCCGACTTCTTCCGCAAACTCTATGAGGAGGGGAAATTGACCGAGCAGACCACCACGCAATTGTACGACGAGGAGGCTCATCAGTTCTTAGCCGACCGTTACATCACAGGCGAGTGCCCTCACTGCCATAGCAAGGGAGCATACGGTGATCAGTGTGAGAAATGTGGGCGTGACCTCTCACCGATGGAACTCATCAATCCGAAGAGCACCATCAGCGGCTCCACCCCGGTGCTGAAGGATACGAAGAACTGGTATCTGCCCCTGAACGAATATCAGGAGTGGTTGAAAAAGTGGATCTTAGAGGAGCACCGCGAGTGGCGACCGAATGTTTATGGGCAGTGCAAGAGCTGGCTGGATATGGATCTGCAGCCACGTGCCATGACCCGCGACCTTGACTGGGGTATCCCTGTACCGGTGGAAGGGGCCGACGGTAAGGTGCTGTATGTCTGGTTCGATGCTCCTATCGGTTATATCTCCAACACCAAGGAACTGTGCGAAAAAGAACCTGAGAAATGGGGAAATTGGGAGAAATGGTGGCAGGATGAGGACACCCGACTGGTGCATTTCATCGGCAAGGACAATATCGTGTTCCATTGTATTATCTTCCCAGTGATGATGCGTGCCCATGGAAAGTATATCATGCCTGATAATGTGCCCGCCAACGAGTTCCTGAACTTAGAGAACGACAAGATCAGTACTTCGCGCAACTGGGCTGTCTGGCTGCATGAATATCTGAAAGATATGCCTGGCAAGCAGGATGTGCTCCGCTATGTGCTGACAGCCAATGCTCCTGAAACCAAAGACAATAACTTCACCTGGAAAGACTTCCAGGATCGTAATAACAACGAACTTGTTGCTGTCTATGGCAATTTCGTGAACCGTGCCTTGCAACTGACCAAGAAATACTGGAATGGCATAGTGCCTGCTTGCGGCGAACTGCAAGACGTTGACCGACAGGCTCTTGACGAGTTTAAAGACGTAAAACAGAAAGTAGAGACATTGCTCGACCAGTTCAAGTTCCGTGATGCCCAGTTCGAGGCCATGAACCTGGCTCGCATCGGTAACCGCTATATCACAGAATGTGAACCTTGGAAGGTATGGAAGACGGATCCCAAGCGTTGTGAGACCATCTTGAATATCTGTCTGCAGCTTACTGCCAATCTTGCTATCGCCTTTGAGCCCTTCTTGCCTTTCTCAAGTAAGAAATTGCGGGATATGCTCAACCTCGATACCTTTGAGTGGGAACAGTTAGGTAGCACCGATCTGCTGAAGGCTGGTCATCAGTTGAATGAGCCTGCACTGCTTTTCGAGAAGATTGAGGATGATGTGATACAAAAACAGCTCGACAAGCTGGAAGCAACGAAGAAAGCGAATGAAGCTGCTCAGTACAAGGCGGTTCCCGTGAAAGACACAGTCTCGTTCGAAGACTTCGAGAAATTGGATATCCGCGTGGGACTGGTAAAAGACTGTCAGAAGGTGAAAAAGTCGAAGAAACTCCTTCAGTTCACCATCGATGATGGAACGGGTATCGACCGTACTATCTGTTCCGGCATCGCTGCTTTCTACGAGAACCCCGAGGAACTGATTGGCAAACGCATCCTCTTCGTGGCAAACTTCGCACCGCGAAAGATGATGGGTATAGAGAGCCAGGGAATGATCCTCTCTGCCGTTGACTTTGATGACAGCCTTAGTGTGGTGACCACTACAAAGGACGTGAAGCCAGGTTGTCAGGTGGGATAAAGAAAGGTCGTAACAAATCATGATAATCACTATTGTCCGATAAGGGGCAATAGTGATTTTTTTGAATATCAATCCTTTACTGGATCAGATACAGGATACAGAAAAAATAATATTTTTTGTATTTTTCTTGCTAAAACAGCGTGACTTTTCACATTTATTTTATATCTTTGCAACCAATACTAATAACATATGGAGTTTATTTGGAAATACGAACACTTTTACATGGATTCTCTTCTGTGTCCCAGATAGTCTATTCTCTGGCTATGGACTACTCTAAATAGGGAAAAAGAGTGAGCTATTTCTAACATTAACAACAGATTTTACTATTATATGCGTATAAAAATTATTATCATCCTTTTGTTTTGCGGATTCTTTACGATTCACGCGAATGCACAAGCCCCCAAAAAGAAGACCACCTATGAATTATATGCTGAGGCTGCTGCGAAGACTCCCGCCGATGAATGGCTTCGTAGAGGAGATGATCTGTATAAAAGGAAAAATGTTATTGGCGCTGTAGCCTGTTATGGCTGGGCTGCCGATCAAGGTAATGCAGATGCACAATTTAAATATGGATATGCCCTGTATTTCGGAGAAGGAATAGGACAGGATTTCACGTCTTCTGCCATGTGGTTTAAACGCGCTGCTCTCCAGGGGCATGCGAAAGCGATGAACAATTTAGCCTATTGCTACATGTATGGTAAGGGAGTGCCGGCCAATTATGATAAAGCTCTGCAATATCTTAAGGATTCTGCTGTAAAAGGGTGTAAGTCTGC
Organism: Prevotella sp. UBA3294; assembly: GCA_002361535.1. Classification (GTDB taxonomy): domain Bacteria; phylum Bacteroidota; class Bacteroidia; order Bacteroidales; family Bacteroidaceae; genus Prevotella. The sequence goes on along the minus strand of DETG01000031.1, from coordinate 34,935 downwards.
TCAAGTTACATTGGCAGAGTGCTATAAGTTGGGGGTGCTAGTTGAACAAGATGAGAAAGAAAGTAGGAAATGGGAGCTAATGGCCTCATCTGGAAAAGAAGCAAACGAAGTAAAGAAAGGATCTCTTCAAGAAGAGGAAAAAGAGGAGGAATGGTTTAAGCAGGCTGAAATCGTTATGCCAGAACTGAAAAGTCAGGAATCCTCTAAAGAGATGGCCCAAACCGACATGACGAGTATTCCTGCTACGCAACAAAATAATGAGAATCCTCAAGTGTCGGGGATTTCGCAAGAGAAAGAGGTTGTGCCGAATGAAGAAGACAAACCTGTCGTTTTGACAAAGGAGGATATTCTAAATATTCCAAACAATCCGGCTCCAGATCCCTCGACAGAGACGGTGGCTCAGTCACCTCAACCATCTGAAAATGTCATAGCAGCAACTCCTCCTGTTATTAAGATTCTGTTTCCTGTAGATCGGTCAACATTCCATACCAATTCTATTAAGGTAAAATATCAACTCATCGCAAATGGATTAGAGGACAAGACAAAAGTGACGGTTATGGTGGATGGCATAAAACAGCCAGCCGACAGAACTGTCAAGGCAGCTAACACAATCGATGTTGATCTGCCGAACCATGATTGCACCGTTGTCTTATATGCCCAGAATGCCATGGGGAATAGTGAGCCATCCACCATTCACCTTGTGAAAGAGGTAAGGCAAGAGGAAATGCCACGCTTATTGGCCGTTGTTATTGGCATTGGTGATTATCATGACCCGTTGTTGCCTCCACTAAAGTTCACCTGTAAAGATGCCCGTGATTTTAGTACTGCCATATCCAAGAAGAAACATTTCCCATATAGTGAGGTTCAGGTCAAACTGTTATGTGACAGTATGGCAACCCGTGATGAGTTCTTTGAATCCATGGAATGGCTTAAGCAAGAGGCCACGCCAAATGATATTTGTGTGTTCTTCTATGCAGGACATGGGTGTCGTGATGAAAAGGATCGCTTTTATTTCATGCCCTATGGAAGTAATACGGATCGTCTATACAACTGTTTCAACAGTGACGATTTCCGAAGGGAAGCAAACGACATCAACAGTAAGTTCATTGTTTTTGTTGATGCGTGCTATTCAGGGGCATTGTTAGGAGACAATCGTTCAGCAGGTGCGCATTTCATCGAACAGCTCCGAAGGGCTAAAAATGGCACTATCCTATATGCTTCCAGTGCCTCAGACACAAAGTCCAAAGAGGATGAGACCTGGAAGAACGGTGCTTTCACAAAGGTTCTTTTAGAGGCCTTCAACGGTGCTGCCCGAGAGAATAATGATGAGGGACTCTCCACACAACAGCTTGAAGAATTCCTTTATAAGGAAGTAAGAAAGTTAACAGACTACAAACAAACACCTATTTTTATCAATCCTAAAGGTATTGAACATTTTAATTTATTCACGTATGATGAACAGGAATAGACGTAAGAGGATTGGACTGATACTTCTGATCTTGACCATGGCTCAGGCTTTGTATGCCTCGGACTATCTGGTTTATTCAGTTATCGGAGATGTGAAACTGTTAAAATCGGGCAAATCTGTTACGCTGACGCCCCGCAGAATGATCCACTCTGGCAGCCGACTGGTCCTCGGAAAGGAGTGCGCTGTTACTGTCATTGATGAACAAAACAGCAAGCTGTACTCATTCACTACTCCCGGAACCCACACGGTAAAGTCTTTATTAGACCAAGCAAAAGTGGGAGATAGTCCCACCAAGCAATATATCAGTTACTTAGTCAAGCAGCTCTTCTCCAAGGAGAGCATGGCATTGGTACATCCCAACTCATATATGCAAGCAGCTGCTGTGGCATATCGTTCCACTTCAACAGACTCCCTCTTACTGAACAAACTGTCTTATATGATCTCTGATCACCAGGCGTCAACGGTAGAAGAAGCACTGCTGAATCCCGAAACACAAGTCATTGGTGATCTGGATGTGAGATTTGAGCTGATCTCATGTTCAACCAATCAACCCCTATCCAAAGAAGTCAGTAAAAATACCAGTTGCTATGTCCGGGCTATCAATGGGACAAACCATCCTGTGTATGTAAACATTGTTGACATTGATGAGCATGGTAACAAATACCTTGTTCTTCCTGTCGATAAGGCAGCATTATGTGCCCACCTCCTTGTTCCGGCAGGAGCTACCGTTTCCTTTATATCTGAACCATTCGAATTTGTTGAAGAAAAATCCAGGGAAGCCTTCCTCTTAGTTGCAACCGAAGAACCGGTTGACTTCAGTATCTTAATGAGCCCTATCAAGGGGAATGAAGGAAAACATTTGAAATCGGGACTATACAGAAATATTTATGAAACAAAATAATTCATCCGTTAGCTTGTATCTTCTGCTTGTCCTGTCTCTGTCATCATTGTCTGTTTGGGGCCAAAAGATTGATAGGGACAAGACCAATGCAAACATGGCTCTCTACAATCTGTTGACTAAAAAGCATGAGCCCACAATAAAAAGCACTACGTATCAATTCCAGCCAAAAGATCTGCAGAAGACATACGATCAAGACGTTTTCTTGATCAAAGGAACGTATTATCAGCTTGAATCTATCAATAACGACTTCTATGTGACGAAGTCGGGAAATGGATATGTGCCAGTCTTTAGTATAAAGTATCCTCTCGAATCGTTTGTGAATCTCATGCTCAATCACATTCAGGAAAAAGAAAAGAAGATTCATATCATTCAATATTTTTATGGAGGGGAAAAAGAAATTGGCCCTATCCCCATGTCAAATATCAATGACCTCCTTGGTGATACCATGGATGTCTTCTGTAGTGTAACAGCAATCAAGAAAGATATGATGGAGGCCGTTCTCGTCTATCATCACAGAGAACTTGATTATATTCATCTGTTTACTTTGAAAGCCACTTTTGATCAACTTTTTTCTAAAAATGGTACCATAGAAGCTGAATTGCATGGGAATATTCCACAAGACAATATTAAAAACCTTTTCAATAAATATTAAAACAATGAAAACTGTTACATTAAGAATCGCAACACTCATATTTGTTGTCTCTACCGTCATCAGTGCTCATGCACAGGGAACACTCTTTGAAATCAAGGACGGCTTGGACAACTATGCGCTGAAGAGAATCATGGAGAATAATGTGAACACGCTGATCTCGTCTTTTAAGATGGCTGTAATTGAAAACAAGAAGCCTAAACTCTCTAAAGACAATTTTACGGTAGATGCCATTGAGGGCATTGAAGAAATGTGGAAGAGCAGTGCCATGAACTTCCCTATAACAGAATTGAAAAGTCGTTGCTTAAATACATCCACAGGGTATCAAGTGCGTGGCATTCCCGTGGATATGTTGGAGGCGGACAAGGCAGAAGAGCGTCAAGAACTTACAATCGATTTTCAAAAGGACGGGAAGATCAGTGCTGTTTCCGTTGCAATAGAAATGCACCGCTATGACATGATTATGGCAGAGAAATCCAATGAGGTCGATTATTCCCGCAGGCAGTTTATCGTTGACTTCGTTGAAAATTTCAGAACAGCTTATAATAAGAAAGACATGAAGATGCTCAATAGCGTCTTTAGTGATAAAGCTCTTATTATTACCGGTAAGCTTGTCAAAGAAAAACCTAATAGCGATATCACCAAAATGACACTGAATAACAACCGTGTCGTCTATATCAAGCAAACCAAGATGCAGTACCTCGAAAAGCTGAGAAACATCTTTAAAAACACAAAATATATTAATGTGAAATTCGAGGATATTGAAGTAACACAACACCCAAAGTATGACGACATTTATGGCGTGAACCTTAAGCAGTACTGGCACACGAGTAACTATCAAGATGTGGGGTACTTGTTCTTGATGATTGATTTCAGAGACCCGAAGAATCCAATCATTCAGGTAAGGACATGGCAGCCAGACAAGGATGACAAAGGTAATGTGGTCACAAAAAAGGAGGATGTCTTCCGTTTAGGGTCATTTAGAATCGTCAGATAATCATTTTTACATAATCATTATGAAAAGACTTTATTCACTATTGGCAGCATGTCTGTTGACATTGTCTGCTGTTGCACAGGGAACTCTTCAAGTAGAGGACTTGTCAAAATCTAATGATGTTTATGCCAGTACAAACGACCAGGCAGCAGTTCGTATTCGATGTCACCGAGACATTCCGCTCTCTTTTTCCTCCTCGATGGACAAAACAGCAGACCCCTTTAACACAAATATAGAGGGAACTGATTCTGTTTATTATATTGAATTCCCTACTGGCAATCGCTACTATGGTCGTACGCTGACCATCACGGCTCCTGGCTTCTTCCCAATAGATATTCCACTGGATTTGTCTCCGAAGCAATTGGTAACTCTTAGAATTTTCGATCCCAACAGTATGGTTGATGCAGGATGCTATCGCATGCATCGTAATAAAGGAATAGAAGAGATCAAGAACATGAACTATTCCGAGGCTTGTAACCAGTTCAAGGTCGCTTTTGAATGCTCTGACGTAGATAGTGTTGAGAATAAGGCAAACCTCCAACTCGCCGATTCTTTATTACGTCTCCGTCATGATGCGGATCAAGCCTATCAGATGCTTGACTATTCCAAGGCTGCAGAGATTTACAACATCATTGTAGGACTGAACTCATATGATTCATTTGCCACCGACCGTTTCAATGAATGTAATACCAAGTTCTCTTCAGAATGTACCGTTCTTTTCAAGAAGGCTGAAAGCTATTTCAATGAAAAGGAATATGTAAAAGCAAAAGAGTTGTATCAGAAAGTTCTTGACAGAGGGTGTTTCCAATCTCCGATGGTTACCGACAGGATCTCTTCCATTGACCGTTTCTTAACCGACAAGAAGAATCATGCGAATGTCATCAGCTATGAGTGGATGAAAGGTGCACCTCTTGGAATTCATATCGGGAAATACAATCTGCATAAAGCCGGCGGCTATTTCCATTTGAATCTCAACACAAATATTTTCGAGGCCATAAGGAACGAGCATGAGATAGGAGATGTGGCAGAAGTGTTGATGGGCTTCGGATGGACTATAAAGATCGTTGATCCCCTTTGGATTCATTTCGGTCCAGGCTTCGGAACAAAGCTCTATTATGGCGAATATAAAGAAGACAAGTATCCCGACGAGGATGGCAAGCCCGTCTCGTTAAGTGATCTTGAGGAAAAAGGTGATTCCGAAAAAGTCAATGCCGCTTTCTCAATTAACCCGGAGATCGGACTCACCTTCAAGTACAGCTATTTCGCCTTACGTCTGACCTATCAATATCGTTTTGCCTTGAAGAAAGAGCTTGAAGACTTTTTGGGCAAACATAGAATCATGATAGGTGTAGGTGTGGCATTCTGATATGATAGGGAGGGGAGGTTATCTTACGATCACCTTTCTTCCTCTCGTTGCATAGATGCCATGGGGAAGACGGTATAAATCGGAGCTGATCTTGATTCCCTGAAGATTGTAGAAAACAGTGGATTGATCCACATTCCATTTGATACCCCGTACTCCTGTGTTCATGGAGACGGGGTATATTTCTTGGATGCCTTCCAAGGCATAGGGGTTATAGATGGAGAGATTACGGCGGTTGATGATGGTCATTGTTCCTTGCGTGCCGTGTTGGTTTGCATCATTGATGTCCCAGACAAAGGGCACCATGCCACCCAATTCCTTACAGAGTCGGTGCAGTTCTTGATAATGCGCTTTGATGGAGGCATTATGTTTCTCCTGACTCTCTCCCGTCTGTTTCGAAAGGTCGCGCCAGTTTGCGCCAAACTCTCCGATGATGATAGGATAGCCTTTATCGACGAAGTTTGTCTTCATCTTCTGCAGCTGATCCTTCATTGTGCTCTCCTCGCCCCATGTAGCGTTATGTTGCGATCCCGAATGATGGTTGCCGTTGCCCCAGTAATAGAACATCTTCCCCCAGCTCTCGTCTTTGGTCATACCCCAGAACTGCCACGGATTATAATAATGTATCTCGATGGCTAAGCGGTTGCTGGCAGGGTCAGTGGGAAGGTCGGTCAGATACTTCACGGTCTTGTCGATATTCGTGCCCGGTCCTTGGATCACCAGTACCCGCTGTGCATTGTTCCCTCCTGTGGCCCTCACCGCATCAATGAATACCTGCTCGTATTCCATTAAGCGGTTGGTTTGTTGCTTACCCAATATGGCATTTTTGCCGTCACCGTCATCCACGTTCGGTTCATTCAATCCTGCGAAGAGAAGGTGCTCGTCATAGTCTTTGAAAGCCTCGGCAATCTGTGTCCATATCCTGCTCAGTGTGTTTTTCTTCTCCGCGATACCATTGGCACTGCTATCCGAGATGTTGTTCTCTAACCATCCGCCGTCCCAGTGGTCGTTCAGCACCACATAGAGTCCGGCATGGATACAGTAGTCAACGACCTCCTTCACCCGTGCCATCCAGGCCTCATCGATCTTCATGGTGGTCTTATCAGAAATATGTCCTGCCACCCAGGCACAAGGGATGCGCACAGAGCGGAAGCCCTGTGCCTTGACAAAGTCAATCACTGCCTGAGATGTTTTGGTCTGTTGCCAGTATGTTTCTGTGCCGAGACCTCCGTTATTTGTATAGTTCCATGCGTTGTTCGTTGCCTCCATTGTGTTACCGAGGTTCCATCCGGGTACCATTTCCTCCGCAATCTGCATGGCTGTTTTCTCCATTCCCACTTGGGCAAAAGCGGCGGTAGCCCAAGCCACCGCCGTCACCATAATAATACTTCTCATTCAATATATAGACCTTAGTTATGTATGCTCGGTGCAAAGGTACGCATTATCAATCAATGGAGCGTGCTGAAATGTTTTCAATTACCGACTGAAATGTTATCTGTTGAAAAAAGTGTGCCGGATCATGGCGAATAAAAAAGGAGGAATTATTTTGTATTGTCTTTGAATTGTATTATCTTTGCACCTTGAAAAGGCAAATGGTCTAATAGTTCAATGGATAGAACAAGTCTCTCCTAAAGATTAGATCCGGGTTCGATTCCCGGTTGGACCACCCACGATCAAACACTACCACTATGTTAGGAGCAATCATTGGAGATATTGTTGGCTCACGGTTTGAATTTTCAGAACCTCCTCAGCCTGGATTCAAACTATTCACACCCGATTGTGACTATACCGATGACACGATTTGCACCATCGCCATTGCCGATGCGATCCTGAACGGGAAGAGTTATCGCGATGCGTTGCTGGAGTGGTGCCGCCGCTATCCCGAGCCTATGGGAAGCTACGGCGGGAAGTTCTATCAATGGGTCAACAGCGATAATCCGCAGCCTTACGGTTCTTTTGGTAACGGCTCTGCCATGCGCGTTTCTCCTGTGGCCTGGCTCTTTGAGGATTTTTCTGATGTACAGGAGCAGGCCCGTCTGTCGGCGATGCCCTCACACAACCACCCTGAGGGTGTCAAGGGAGCAGAGTGTATCGCCACCTTATGCTATTGGCTACGTACCTGTCGTATCACCAAGGACGAGGTAGAACGTAAGGTGGAGAAGTTGTGGGGGTATGAGATCCCCTCACTTCGTGACATCTATAAGATCGGTAGTGAGAACCATTTCGACGGTACTTGTATGGAAACGGTTCCGATGGCCATCCGCTGTTTCTTGGAGAGTCAGAACTTCGAGGATGCTATCCGCATTGCGGTATTGGCGGATGGTGACACCGACACAAAGGCGAACATTACGGGTGCACTGGCAGAAGCATTCTATGAGGTTCCAGAGCCACTCATTGAAAAAGCCTTCAGCTACCTGCCTGATGACATGCTCGACATCATCACTCAGTATTCCCAGCGGATTGGAGAGAAGATCTGAGTGGCTGCTATTTCTCAAAAAAAGAACGGATAGGTGTAAGGTAGGGGGAGAGTTCACGTGACATCACCCTGCCCCAAGGTGACACATACTGACGGGAGTATGTCACGACAAGTCGTTTCTTGGCACGGGAGATGGCCACATAGAATTTCCGTGCCTCTTCACCCCGCACTGCTGTCTCGTCGGCATAATAGCTGGGGAACTTCCCTTTTACGGCATCAAACACGATGACGTCATCGAACTCAAGTCCTTTTGCTTTGTGAACCGTTGAGACGAACACCCGCTCATGCATGCTTTTACTGCCACAGAGATCAGCCTCCTTCAAGGTGTTGATCTCCTGCATGTGGGCTGATAGCTGTTCACTCAACGATGCTTCCCCTTGCAACAGGTCAACATTCAGATAGTCGAGGATATACGACAGTTTGGGAATCTCCCCGATACGTTTCATCTCGCGCAGATGCTGATAGACATAGGTCATCTCGCTCACCAGGTCGGAGTTCTCCTGACGTTGGTACATCAGTTTGTGTGTATGAGCATAGATCTCTCCATAGAGACGACGGAAACGTCCTATCACTGAAGCATGCTGGTGAAGAAATGACAGCTGCGCCTCAATCATCTCCCTTCCCCGTTGATAGCATGCGTTCACCACACTCAGTGTGGCCATGATGTCATCATTGGCCAGATGGGAGTTTTCACCTTCCAGATGAAGAGTCGCCAGCAGGTCTTTCAACTTATAGCTCCGCAGGTTGGGCATCACCAGTCTTGCCAGCTTCAGTGAGTCGTAATAGGTGGGCCATAGCTGTGCCATCTCACATCCCTGGCAATAGCGGCGCATGTTGTGATCCATGATCTGATAATCGTAGGTGGCATTATGTCCTAAGATCATACATCCGGCAGCGAACTCGGCGAAACGGCTCATTGCCTCACGGTGGGAGAGGTGTTCCTGACGGGCATACTCCTCCACCAGCGGGTTCACGACATCCCCCAACATGGAAGGGATCTCTCGTTCTGTCTCCACGAACAGGTTCAAGGTATCGATAACTTTTCCTGCCCGCACCTTCACCGCTGCTATCTGTACCACATCATCCTCGAAGACGTCCAGTCCGGTGGTCTCTGTATCAAAGATGACGATATCATGCTCCTGGTAGTCTTTCAGGAATTCATTCAGATAGCTTGTCCCCTCATATTGCAGGAAGTCAACTGGTGAGATGGCGCGTGTCATCAACTCGTGCATAAACTGGCGAGCCGCCGAATGACTGCCAAAAAGTCTCAATCCTGTGAAGATCCGTGCCCAGGCTATAAAATTCGTCTCCTGCATCATCACATTGAAATGCGACAGCAGCAGGCGCACATCGGCCGTCGTGAACACATCCACGCCGGAAATCTTGAAATGTGGTACTCGCAGCGCTTTGCTCACATCGTCTGCATCGTTGTTGAAAGCCACAATCACCGCAAGGGTGTCGGAGGGGTGTTCTTGTGCCAGCTGCTCTACCATGTGTGCCACCTCATGGCATTCATCGATGTGAGTCTGACTCTCTATCAACCGTACTGCTCCCGGTTCTTTCTGCCGGTCTTCACCCTGGCTTCTTGGCAACAGTTCCGGTGCAATGCCTAATTGGTGTTCTCCATAACGGTTGTAGATATCCAACAGATACTTGGGTGAACGGTAGTTCACATAGAAATTATGTAGGCCATCCGCACCGCATCGCTGGCGTAACATGTTCAGCGTGTCGAGTTTAGCCCCCATAAAAGAGAAGATAGCCTGCTGGGCATCCCCTAAATAGACGACGGTGGCATCCTCGGCGGTGAACAGGTCGATGATAGCTAACTGCAAGGGGTTCAGGTCTTGTACCTCATCCACCTGAATCCACCGGTATCTCTTTCTTGATGCCGATGAAGGTGAGGTGGAGGGGTCTGTCAGTTCTGCATAGGTGCGCAGCAGCAGGTCTTCGAAGTCAAGCAGGTGATGCTCCTCCTTATACCGTTCATAGCAGCGTGCCGCATAGAAGGCTTTCAGCAACGACTGTGCCTCGGCACTCATCCATATCGGCTGACTGGCATAGTGATCGATATGCTCATACAGCTCAATGGTGGAGTCTTGCGTATAGGGAAGACAGAAATCCGTACACAGTTCTCGCAGGGCTGCTGGTGACAGTGCATCCCGATGAACCATCAGGTTGCCTGGGTCATGTCGCCTGCACTGCACCATCAGGTGTTGCAGGTTCATTACCTGCGAGTAGCGCTGGCGACTCTTGTTATCGGCCAGTATCTGTAGTTCATCCTCACCCATATAGTCGGCCATGATACTCACCGACACGTCGTTATCGATGATCGACGTATCTTCTTCCACCACTCCGTTATCAAACAGGAACTGGGAACAGAAGCGGTGCACGTTCCCCACAAAGAGACCGCTCGTGTCAAGTTGGTTTGAGGCAGAGAACAACTCTATGCGTTCCCGCATGCCTCGCGAAGCCCTGTTGGTAAAGGTGAGGCATGCCATTTCCTCAAATGGCACGCCTCGTTCGTGAGCCCTGATGATTCGCTCCGCCAGCACGGCAGTCTTTCCGCATCCTGGCGGTGCCAGCACCAGGTGATAGCCGCCGGTGGCCTCGATCACCGCCTGCTGTTCCTCGTTGAACTGCCTTTCACCTATCATGAGCTATCCTTTTACCAGATCTGTGCTCGTTTCTTTTTCGGGATGAACAGCTTGTCGCCCTTCTTCACTTTGAACGCGTCATACCAGGCATCGATATGTGGCAGGGCGGCATTCACGCGGGCCTGATTGGGTGAGTGTGTATCCACGGTGATGAGGTATTCCACATATTCCGGTCGCATATTACTTGCCCATACACGAGCCCAGGAGAGGAAGAAACGCTGTTCGGGCGTGAATCCGTCGATCACACCCAGCGGATTCTCCTGCATGGCGTTCTTCAGGGCGCGGAATGCCACGTTCAGTCCGCCGTTGTCGCCGATATTCTCACCTAATGTCTGCTTTCCGTTGATATTCTTTCCGGGGACAGCCTCCACCGTACTGAAGAAATCCTCCAGTACCTTGGTGCGCTGGTCGTAGTTCTTCTTATCCTGCTCCGTCCACCAGTTATGTTGGTTTCCCGTCTTGTCGAACTGCGATCCTTGGTCATCGAAACCATGACTCATCTCATGACCGATCACTCCACCGATGGCACCGTAGTTCACGGCATCGTCGGCATTCGGATCGAAGAACGGTGGTTGTAGGATGGCGGCAGGGAAGCAGATCTCGTTGGTAGTGGGGTTGTAGTAGGCGTTAATGGTCTGCGGTGTCATCAGCCACTCCATCTTATCCACGGGTTTGTTCACCTTTCGCTGCAGTTCGTCGAGGGTCAGGAACTCGGAGATGTTCTGCAGGTTCTCATACAAGGAGAGTTTCTCATCCACCTGCAGACCGCTATAGTCCTTCCATTTGTCGGGATAGCCGATCTTCACGATGAAGTTCTCTAACTTATCCTTGGCCTTAGCCTTGGTCTCGGCACTCATCCAGGTTGCCTCCTCGATGCGCTGGCCCAGAGCTGTCTGCAGATTCCTCACCAGTCGTAGCATGTGCTGCTTGCTGCTCTCTGGGAAATACTTCTCTACATAGAGCTTGCCGATGGCCTCGCCCATCACGCTGCTCACCAGTCCCACGGCACGTTTCCACCGCGGACGATCCTGCTGTACGCCGTTCATCACCTGACTGAGTTTGAATGCCTCTGCCCGGAAGTTATCACTCAGCTGACTGGTAGCGCCGCTGATGACTTTGATCTCTGCATAGGCTTTCAGGTCATCCAGGGGTGTGTCGGCTAAGATCTTCTCCACCTCGTGGATAGGCTCCGGCTGTCCCACATCCACCAAGTCGAAAGCGGGGAATCCCGAAAGCAGGAAGATATTCCCCCAGTCGATGCCAGGGAAATCCTCCACCAACTGTGCGTATGTCATCTTATGATAGTTCTTATCGATGTCGCGCAGCTGCACCCTGCTATAGCTCACCTGTGCTATCCGTTTCTCGATGGCCATCACGGCCTCCATCTTCCGCTGGGCAGCAGCTTCGTCGTTACCAGTCATCAGGAAGAGGTTACGCAGATAGTTCTGATAGGCCTCGCGGATCTTCACGGTCTGCTCATCAGCGTTCAGGTAATAGTCGCGCGTGCCTAAGCCCAAGCCACCCTGTCCGATGCTTACCAAGTTCATGCCGGCATTACGCATGTCAGCCCCCACGCCCATGCCGAACATCATCGTGCTTTCACCGCGACGGTCGAGCTGTGCCGTTACTAATTGATACTCTTTCCGGCTCTTGATGGCGGCGATTTTCTCTAAGGTGGGTTTCAGCGGTGCATATCCTTCTTTGTTCAGTCGCACACTGTCCATCATCATCCGATACAGACTGCCGATCTTCTGTCCTAACGATCCCTGAGTCTGCTTACTGTCGGCATATTGCAGGATCAGTTCCTGAATCCGTTTCTGGTTCTGTTCACTCAGATCGGTGAACGCACCGTTATCCACATGTTCTGCATCTAACGGATGACTCTTCAGCCATCCTCCTGCAGCATACTGATAGAAATCATCACCCGGACGAACCGAAAGGTCGAGGTTGGCCTTGTCGATGCCCGTCTGTCCATTCTGTGCCCATGCCGTTCCTACGGTCAGAGCAAGTGCCCATGTTAGTAATCTCGTTTTCATCAATGTTTTCATTATTGTTATTATTATATAGAATCAATGGTAATCTCTCTCCTCTCTTCTCCCTCCTCTCTCCTCTTTTCTCTCTCCTCTTTTCTCTCTCCTCTTTTTATCATACTCCCTTCATCCATTTTCCTCGGAACATCCGCCACAGGAAGATGCATCCCCTGAAAGTCAGTTCAATGGCCATGGCTGTCCATACACCTTGCAAACCGTAGTCCTTGGCTAACCAAGCGGCTAACGTCAGACGTACTAACCACATCGAACAGAGGTTCATGATAGCGGGTCGCAAGGTGTCTCCGGCTCCGACGAAGGCACTGTAGCATACGATAGAGGCGGCAAACATCGGTTCGGCAAAGGCTTCAATGCGCAATACGCCGGCACCTAAGTCAACGATCTCCTGCACAGGAGTCATCAATGCCATCAGCTCTGGAGCAAAGAGATACATCACCGCTCCCATCAGGGCCATCACCAGCATGCCCGAGAACACTGTCATCCGTGCAAAACTCCTGCACAGGTCTCCCCGGCTTGCTCCCATGCTCTGACCTATCAGCGTTGTGGCGGCCTCGCCTAAGCCATAGCCCGGCATATAGCACAGGCTCTCTGCCGTGATGGCGAAGGTGTTCGCGGCAATGGCGATATTCCCCAGGGGGGCTACGATCATCGTGCTCACGATCTGTGCACCACTCATCAGGATGCTTTGGGCAGCCATGGGGATACTGATCTTCAGGGCATTCCGGAAATACTGACCATTCCACATGAATCGTGACATCCGCTGTCGCATACGGCTCACCAAGGCCAACGACTCACTTCTGAAGATCGCATAATAGGCCAATACGCTACCGCCGATCACCATGGCCAGTCCGGTACCTAAGGCCACACCCAATACCCCGAGGTGGAAAATAAAGATGAAGATAAAGTTAAATACCACATCCATCACACACATGGCGATGCTCATCATACTCGGTATGCGCATGTTCCCACTGCATTTCAGCATCGCGCCTGAGAGGTTGGAGAGTTGGAAGAAAGGCATCACCAACATGAATACGGAGAAATAGATGGTGGCATCACCGGCGATGTCGGCACCTCCGCCTAACCAATAAGGCAGCCGTCCGGCGATGCACAGTCCACTGATGCCGATCAGCACACTGAACAGCAAGGTGCACAACAATCCATGACGGAACACCTCGCGCGCTTTCTCGAAGTCATTGGCACCGATAAAATGTGCCACTTGAACAGAGAATCCCATCGAAGCGGCACTCGTCATACTGCCACATAACCAGGTGGATGACTCTACCAGACCGCAGGCGGCAGCAGCTTCCACGCTGATGCGTCCCACCATGGCCTGATCGATGAAGAACATCATCACGCTGGTGATCTGTGCCAATATGGAGGGGATGCTCAACTGAACAATCAGGTTGAGCTTTTGATGATTCGTCATGGTCTGTCCTGTGCGAATCATCTCTAACAACGCTTCACTTTTCTTCATGGGTGCTGTTTCAGACTGCAAAGTTACGTAAAAACGAGAGCAGAACAAAACAAATTCATTTGTTTTTTTTGGTGTCTATGGAATTCTGAGTACCTTTGCACGCATATCAATATTACAATGACGATTTTTTGATCATTTTACATTAACACTCTCTGTTATGTCATTTCTTACTCGAAGATACCCGTTCAGGCAAAGTGAGCAGTGGTTGAAAGACAGCCTTCTCTATGGTGTTATTGTCTGGGCTGTGCTCTATCTGTTACAGCCATTTGGTTTCAGCATGTATCAAGGGAATAAATGTCTGGCTGCAGCGCTCTTCGGACTTGTCACATTGGGCTGCTTTGCCATTTATAGTTTGGCTGTGGGCAGGCCGTTGCATGCTCACATCAAGCCTTGGCGCGTCTGGCATCAAGGGCTTCTCGTGCTCGGGTTGATCCTTTTTATTGCCATCAGCAACTTCCTGCTTTTCTCCTTCATCTTCCATTATCCTATCACGGTCTTCATCTTCTTTAGGTTCCTTCAGTGGACGGTGATCATTGGCGGCTTGATGACAGCACTCAACATAGGTATCGAGTATAACCGCACCTTGAGAGACCGGATGGAGGTGCTGCTGAGCAATACGGCTGAGGAACAGAAAGATATAATGATCACCATCCATGATCATAACGTGAGAGGGAACGATCTCACGATTCCCGTCAACAGTCTGCTGTATGTCGAAGCACAAAAGAATAACGTCTCTGTTTGCTATATGAGTGACGGAAAGCCTGCAAATACGGAGATTCATACGACTCTCACAGCCGTTGTCGAGGAATTGAAGGACTGCGGGAGTATTTTCCAGTGCCATCGCTCATTTGTGGTCAATGTGAACAATATCACCTCGGCGAAGGGCAATTCCAACGGCTATCAGTTGACAGTCGGCACATGCCCGAACAGTATCCCTGTATCCCGCTCTTTTGTCCCTCGGCTAAAGGCTTTTATCGCTTAGTCATTCGTCCTGAATGATAGTCATCCGTCATCGTCCTTAGTTTTCCGTCAGCGGTTTTAGCCGTCTGTCACGGATATTTGGAGGCATCAGATTCTTGCCGTATCTTTGCGGCATGAAACATCGGATTGCACATATCGTTTTACTGCTGCTGGCTGTCGGAAATCTGACAGCGCAGAATGTCATTTCGGGCATTGTCAGCGACGGGAAGGAACCGCTTGCTGGTGCCAACGTATTTATAATAGGTACAATCGACGGATGCCTGGCCGACTCGCTTGGCAGGTTCTCGTTCACAACTACAGTCAAAGACAAGGTGACTCTCAAGGCCACCTTCATCGGCTTTGAAGACTATCTGCTGACAACAGATGTGAACCAGCTATCTAATCTTGATATCCGTATGAAAGAGCGGACCACGACGATCAATGAAGTGGTAGTGACGGCCAGCACCTTTACCTTTGGCAAAAGTGAGAACTTCAAGACGATGGATGCACTCGACGTGGTGATGGCTGGTAATTCGTGCGGTGACATCGTGGCAGCACTGCAGACATTACCCGGCACTCAGAAAGTGGGAGAGAACGGGAAGCTGTATGTTAGGGGAGGGGAGAGTGAGGAGTGCCAGACATTCGTCAATGGGATGCACGTACTTGTACCATACAGTACGAATACTGACAATACTGCCGTGCGTGGACGCTTTTCACCATTCCTCTTCAAAGGCATCAACTTCTCATTGGGTGGCTATAGTGGAGAATATGGACAGGCACTTTCTTCTGTGCTGCCCATGGAAACGACTGACGCAGCCACAAGTGATAAGTTTGGGGTGAGCGCCTCGTTAGTCGATTGGAATATCGGCGGAACGAAGGCATACAGAAACAGCAGTCTGTCGTTCAATGCCGCACTGACCAGCATGGGACTGTATGATCAGTTGTTCACGCAACGGCAGGAGTTTACTCGTCCTTACCGGAAACTGTCTGGCGAGGCACAATATAAGAAGGAGTTCAACCCTTCGAGTGTGCTGAAGTCGTACGTCGGCTATGACTTGACGTCGGTCGGACAGCGTATCTACGAGCCAAGCTCGCCTACCCGTAGCCTTTTCCTGAAGGAGCATAATATCTATGCAAATATCACACATCGGGCATCGATAGGCAGAAACTATACGCTCTTTACGGGTATCGCCAACTCAACGGTCTTCAGCGATATTGACGATGCACGCGTGGCAGGCGACCATTATCACAACTTCCGAAATGAAGTGCATCTGAAGGCAGAAGTCCGCAAAGTATATAGCGACGTATTCAAGCTGTCGGCTGGGGTGGAAGACTATCTTCGCCACAGTACGATGAGGTACGAAGACTACCGCTATCAACTTGATTACAACATCCTTGCAACCCACATGGATACCCAGTGGCGTATCGTTCCTCGGCTGTTTTTCAACCTTTCAGCAAGAAGTGAGTTGATGGGGTCAGACCTTCTGCTGATGCCCAGAACGACCCTCAGCTATATCCCTGACAACCATCTGCAGCTGTCGTTGGTAACAGGGCGTTATAGTCAAACACCAGAGGATGACTATCTGGCAATGAACCGAAAGGCACTGAGCCAAAGCATTGCCGACCATGCCATTCTTTCTATGCAATATAAGTCACAGATCTCTCTCCTGCGCATCGAGCCCTACTGGAAGAATTACCATCGTTTGCCGCTGTTGGAGAATGGCTTTTATCAGCCTCATGGTTACGGCACAAGCCGAGGCGTGGATGTCTTCATTGATTTGACTTTCCCCGCCAAACGGGGGAACGGCATAGGCAAGGGGACTCTGACGACCTCACTTTCTTATTCATTCAACGACTCCAAACGGCTCTATCTTGACTATACCGAGGAGCGCATGCCTGACTTTGCCTCGCGCCATAATCTGCGACTGGCAGCAAAATACACCTTCGGTAAGACCATCATCGGTCTGTCGGAATCCTACGCCAGCGGAAGGCATTTCCCTACAGGAACCACACCGCATTATAACAGCGTGGACGTGAACCTCACTTATCTGCTGAGTCCGAAGGTCATCGTTTATACCTCGTTGAACAATATCTTCGGTCGCAAGAACATCTTCCGCTACAATGACAACGGTATGCCTGTCGTACCCTCACGTGACCGTTTCTTCTATATCGGCATTTTTGTTTCACTTAAAAATAATAAAGCGTATGACATTTCAAATTTCTAAACTTCGTGTGTTCGTAATCGCCTTCTTCATGATGGCAAGTGTAAGTATCCATGCCCAGCAGTCTGATATGCAGGCGCTGATCGGACAGTCTCTCTCCAAACTCCAGCAACCCACGCCAGAGGCTTTCCTCAACTGCATTGCAGAGATGAAGCGCATTGACACGATGTTCCCCGACAGTATCCAGCCCAAGTACCAGATGGTGTTGCAAAGTCTCACTTTCTCGGTAATGAATCCTCATGCTCCACAAACAGAAAACCTGCTGGCAGAAGCAGAACAGACAATCGCTAAAATGGAACAGATGAAGAATTCTGACCAGTCAGACGTCTGTACCCTTCGCGGCTTTCTCTACATGGTGCGCATTGTGCAGAACCCCACGCAAAACGGACAGCGTTATTACATTGATGTGATGCAGAACTACGAAAAGGCCTTGCAACTCAATCCAGAAAACCTACTTGCTAAGGAACTGCAGCAGAAGTTCTTTGAGGGGATGAGACAGCAAACGGGGAAATGATAGCAATTGGTTCTCATTTGTTTCTGTACAAATCGTCGGAGGTGACTATTCTCATTATCTAATTGTTAAAATTGTGAATAATCTTAACGAATTAACTTCGTTTAACGCGAAATACGGGCACGGGGAGAACCAACTGCCCTCTCGGTCGAAATTGAGCGATTCTGACGGGGTTTAGTAAGTAGTTGATAATGAACAGCTTAGGTAAATCACCATTATTCGCTCACAAAAATATAGCCTTTAGCACCCTAAAGCATAGTGCTTTTCCCATAAAAACATAGTACTTTTGGGTCAAAAAGACTATACTTTCTAACGAGGGTTCTGCCCGTAAGGGCACCCTGCAAACTTTCAAAAGTAAAATCCATGCTTTTTCGAAGAAACGTCATCTAAGGGTTGTTCCGATCGGCGTTTTCGCTCGTTCCGACGGCATCTACAGGAGTAAGGTGACGGCGGAACGAGTCGTAGATGACGGCGGAACAGGTGTAAGTAAAGTCTGGAACGACCCTAAACAGAGCCTACGTAAATGCTACGTAGACTCTACTTGGGGTCAAATCAGACTTTACTTGTATCTCAATGAGACTCTACTTTGAACCCAAACAGACTTTACTTGTACAAAAAGGGACTTTTAGACACTTCTGAACACTCTGAGTATTCCCTTTCTTTCAATTAGCATTCTTTCACAACCATTAAATAATTGAGAATTATCCTGACAATATTTCACGCAGAGTGAATGGAGTCAACGGAGGATCTTAAATCAAGCAGAGCAAAATTACTGACCCCACCCCTCGCTTCGCTCCCCCCCCCAACAATGGGAGGGGAGCTGCTGGCGCTGTGACCACCTTCTCCATGCCCACCTTCTCCAAGCCCATATTCTTCAAGCCCATATTCTTCAAGTCCATATTCAACGTGCCCATATACCTTGAGTCCGCATGGTATTCCCCTCCCTTTGGGAGGGATTAGGGGTGGACTCCTGTCCGTGGGAGGGGTTAAGGGTGGGCTCCTGTCTTCTCTACCTATTATATCAATGAGTGAACCCTAAGGAGAGCAGACTGAGGCATTGGGGATGGGCTTTCTGTAACTCTTGTCCGCAGGCGATGAGGGTGGCACCGGTAGTCACCACGTCATCGATCAGGAGGAGATGTTTTCCCGTAATCTTGTCTGCGTTGACGAGTTGGAATGCCTTGGCCACGTTCTCCTGTCTTGAACGTCGGTCTTTTTGTGTCTGACTGTCTGTAAAGCTGATACGCTGTAAGGCCTCATGGCAGATGGGGATTCCTGTGATCTCATGGATGCCGCGTGCGATTTCCATGCTTTGGTTGTATCCCCGTTGTCTTTCCCTATTGGGGGTTAAAGGAACGGGAAGCAGCAGGTCGATGCCGTCGAAGAATCCGCTCTCCTTCATCTCCTGTGCTGCCATTCTTCCCATCTGCTCACCCATCTCGGGGTGGTTGCCGTATTTTATCTGGTAGATGACTTGGCTCGACTGTGCATGTGCCTCATAGTAGAACAGTGCGGCGGCTTTCTCTACGGGTATCTGCAGCCAGAATGTCTTGGCCATCTCGTTGTCGAATGGATGGTTCCAGAAGAACGTGCGGGGCAGATGACGGTTGCAGGAAAGACAGAGTATCTCTTCTGCCACGCCTAACCTGTTGCCACAGACGGGACAGGCACGGGGAGAGATGAGATCGAAGAGTCGGGTGAAGAAACTGATCATTGGTGTGTAGGGGGTTGTCGTTAGTCTTCTTCCACTTTCAGGCACTGGCGGATGACGTCCATGGTGAATCCCCGCTGCATGGCGAAACGGATCAGTTTCCCATTCAGTTCATAGCTGCTGTTAGCGCGTGTGCTCTTCCGTTTGACGGTGAGGAGCTGACGGAGGATGCTTACGTAATCGTCGGGATCAATCTCATTGAGCACACGTTGCCGTATTTCCTGAGGGATGCGTTTCAGGAACAAGGCCTGCTCGATCTTCTTCTGTCCCCATTTGTTGTATTTGATCTTGTCGCTGACAAAGGCCCGGCAGAAACGTTCGTCATCGATATACTGGTGTTCTGTGAGGTACTGCATGACACGTGCCTGCACCTCTTCGGGTATCTCCCAGCGGGTCATCTTCTCCACCATTTCCTGCGAGCAATGTTCAGCAGCGGCGCAGAGGGCTGTCAGTTTCTGTAGTACTTCCTGTTCAGAATATGTCTTTTTCATAAGCGGTTGTTTCTTGATGTCCCTTCCTTCCCATGATGAAACGGTGCCTTCCAAACTGGTCGTCCCTGACGGCAATGTCGTTGAACCCTTCTTGGCAAAGCAGGACTTGAAGTTCTTCTATATAGAGCGGATTTGCTTCGAAATATAGGTAGCCATTGGGTTTGAGGGCATGACGGGCATAGTGGCTGATGGCCTGATAGAACAACAGGGGCTCCGCCTGAGGGACAAACAGTGCGAGATGCGGCTCGTAGGCCAGTACGTTCTTGTCCATGGTCTTCTGTTCGTCAGGACAGATATAGGGAGGATTGCTGACGATGATGGACCAGAGGGGGGTGAGAGTTGAAAGTTGACAGTTGAGAGTTGACAGTTGAGGGTTGGCAGTTGAGAGAATGTCGCGCTGTTCAAAGGTTACGTGAACACCGTTACGTTGGGCATTCTCTTTCGCAATACTCAGAGCATCGCCAGAGATGTCCCAAGCCGTTACCGTGGCATGGGGGATCTCTGCGGCCAAGGTCACGGCGATACAACCGCTGCCGGTTCCGATATCAAGTATGTCCTCTCCTCTCTCTCCTCTCTCCTCTCTCCTCTTTCCTCTCCTTTCTCTCCTCTCTTCTCTCTTTTCTTTCACCCACTGACAGAGTTCGTAGGTCTCAGGACGGGGGATCAGCACATCGTTTGTCACCCGAAACAACCTCGGACCGAATGTAGCCAATCCGGCAACATACTGCACGGGCTCGGCTTTCAGCAGTCGGTTGCGCAAACCCTCCAGTTCCTCTTCAGGCAATCTCTCCACACCGCCACACACAATGTCGGTCATGGTTAGTCCATAGCGTACCTCCAGCAGATAGCGGGCGATGGCTTTTGCCTCGCCAGGTTCATAGGCGTTTGTCAGGGGTTTCCAGAGCTCTTCATATTTCATCAGTTGCAAAAGTAGGCATTTCCATGGGATTATCCAAAATGTTGAGGGGATAAATGATCAAAAAGAGACGGTTTTCGGAAAAAATCACCACCTTTGACTGCACCGAAGGTACTTTCGCTCGACAATTAAATTCTTATTTATTTTGTATTGTTCTCGCTTATTTGTACCTTTGTTGCCATGAATCAGCAAGAGATAGACGAGAAGTACATGCGGCGTTGTCTGCAGTTAGCAGCCAACGGACGACAGAATGCACGTCCCAATCCTATGGTGGGGGCTGTTATTGTCGTGGGGGACAAGGAATCGTCGAGGATTATCGGTGAAGGATACCATGTGCGATGTGGTGAAGGACATGCTGAGGTGAATGCCTTCGCTTCCGTGAGGAAAGAGGATGAGCCTCTCCTGCGGGACTCCACAATTTATGTGTCGTTGGAACCGTGCTCCCATTATGGGAAGACACCGCCTTGCGCCGATCTGATTATAAAGAAGGGTGTGCGACGGGTGGTCGTCGGATGTATTGATGAGTTTGCCAAGGTGCAGGGACGGGGAATCCGGAAACTGCGCGAGGCGGGCATTGAAGTGACGGTGGGCGTGCTTGAAGAGGAATGCCGATGGCTGAACCGCCGATTCTTTACTTTTCATCGTCTGCATAGACCTTATATTATCCTGAAGTGGGCACAGACTGCCGATGGCTTCCTTGACGATCATTTCCAACCGTTATCCATCTCTACACCGCTGACGAAGATGCTTGTCCATCGGTTGCGTGCTGAAGAGGATGCCATTGTGGTGGGACGGACAACGTGGGAAAGAGAATGCCCGAGGCTAACGGTCCGTGAGTGGACTGGAAAAGATCCTGTACGTTTTGTCTTGTCGTCTTCTCTTCAGGGATCTGCGGCAGAGAATGGTTCCTCTCACAGTCCGTTCATGTTCGTTGATTCCATCGAGGCACTGCTGACTGCTTGTTATGAACGACAGTTGCAGTCGCTGGTCGTTGAAGGGGGATGTGACACGCTGCAACGTTTCATCGACAGGGGCATCTGGGATGAGATACGGGTGGAAACAGGATCAGTGACCAGTTCGGAGGGAACGCGCTCGCCGGTGATTCCTCCCCAGCTCAAGCAGCATAGGGTGGAACACTATGGTGACAATACGGTGACGTATTATCTCAACCAACAATAAAGATTCTTCTTATTTCCTTCCGAAATCTGCGGGAATCTCACCCCATTGGGCTGTCTCCCATTTAATGATGGGATTGCGGAAGGTATGTGTGTGAAGCCAGTTCTCAGCGCGGGTGATGATCTGGTGTAGCTGTTCTGTTTCCTTATTTTGCACCAAGGTGGTCTTGCATTGTTTCTTGTTTACCCATAGGATCGCGTTGTAACTGTCGCTATAGATCGTCTTGCAGATTCCCATCTTCTGTTGCAAAGCCAAGGCATGCACGATGGCCAGAAACTCCCCGATGTTGTTCGTGCCATATACAGGACCGAAATGAAATACCTGTTGACCTGTTGCCAGGTCAATGCCCTGGTATTCCATCTTTCCGGGGTTGCCGCTGCAGGCGGCATCTACCGCCCACGCATCTGCCCTCACCTCAAGCGGTAAGGGCAGCACCGTGTCGTTTCGATTCTCCGGTGGATTTATATTGTCAGTTTTCAATTTGTCAATTATCAATGGGTGGCTCATGGCTCCTACACCTACATCCTTTCTGGCACTTCAATTCCTAACAGAGCCATACCGTTCTTAAGGATCTTGGCAACGTTCTTGGCGAGGACAAGGCGTACTTGTTTCTTCTGCTCATCCGGCTCGTTCAAGATGCTGTAGTCATTGTAGAACTGGTTGAAGATCTTGGTCAGCTCATAGCAGTAGTTGGCGATGCCGCTGGGAGAATAGTCTTTGCCCGCCTGTTCCACGGCAGCACTGTATTCGCTCATCTTCTGGATCAGCTCGATTTCCTTCGGATTTAATTGACAATTGACAATTGCCAATTGGCTGTTCTGACTTTCTGCTTTTCTGAGAATACTGCGGATACGGGCATGCGTATATTGAATGAATGGGCCGGTATTTCCGTTGAAGTCAATGCTTTCTTCGGGATTGAACAGCATGTTCTTGCGGGCATCAACCTTCAGAATGAAATATTTCAGGGCACCCATACCCACGATACGGGCAATCTCACGGCGTTCCTCTTCGGTGATGTCGTTGAACTTGCCAAGCTCCATGCTGGTGCGGTATGCATCGCTCACCATCAGATCCATCAGGTCATCGGCATCCACCACCGTTCCCTCACGGCTCTTCATTTTGCCGTTGGGCAATTCTACCATGCCATAAGAGAAATGAACCAGTTCCTTGCCCCACTTGAAACCGAGACGGTCGAGGAGAATAGAGAGTACTTGGAAATGGTAATTCTGCTCGTTGCCCACCACATAGATCATCTGATCGATAGGATAGTCGTTGAAACGCATCTCCGCGGTACCGATATCTTGGGTCATATAGACACTGGTACCATCAGAGCGCAACAGCAGTTTCTGGTCGAGTCCCTCAGCGGTGAGATCTGCCCATACACTGTTGTCCTCATGACGCTCGAAGAGTCCTTTGGCCAGACCTTCCTCAACCTTTGCCTTGCCTTTCAGATAAGTCTGACTCTCATAATAGATCTTGTCGAAGGACACGCCTAACTTCTTGTATGTCTCATCGAAACCTGCATATACCCAACTGTTCATCTTCTCCCACAAGGCACGTACCTCTGGGTCGTTCTGCTCCCATTTCACCAGCATCTCATGGGCCTCTTTGATCAGGGGAGCCTCTTGCTTGGCTTTCTCCTCATCCATGCCCTGGGCCATCAACTCCTTAACCTCCTCACGGTAGTGCTTGTCGAAGGCTACATAATAGTCACCTATCAGATGGTCGCCTTTCTTTCCGCTGCTCTCAGGAGTCTCGCCATTGCCCCATTTCAGCCAGGCCAGCA
>DETG01000031.1:0-11077 GCA_002361535.1 Prevotella sp. UBA3294 | reverse complement strand
CAGATGTGGATACCACGGTCGTTCACGATGTTGGTCTTTACCACCTTATTCCCGTTGGCGGCCATAATCTGCGCCAAGCTCCATCCTAACAGGTTGTTGCGAACATGACCTAAATGCAAGGGCTTGTTGGTGTTGGGCGAAGAATACTCGATCATCACCAAGGGTGACTCGTCGGTGGCCGTCTTTTCTCCATAATGGTCATCTGCATCGATGTCACCAAGTAGGTTGAGCCATGCCTCCTGCGAGATGACCAGATTCAGGAAACCCTTCACTACATTGAAATCATCAATTTCCCTGCATTGTGCTTTCAGCCACCTGCCGATTTCCTGGGCAGTATCTTCGGGTTTCTTCTTGGAAATCTTCAGGAAGGGGAATACCACCAAGGTGAGGTTCCCTTCGAATCCGGCTTTTGTCTTTTGCAACTGTACCATTTGCTGGGGTACATCCTGACCATACAATTCTTTCACGGCCGTCAGTACGGCACTCTCAATAGATCTTTCTATCTTCATAAACTCTCTTGGTTGTCAAACTGGGTGCAAAGATACGCATAAGCGAGAACAAAAGCAAATAAAACTCGTTTTTTATTTGTTTTGCCGAGCGAAAGTATCTTCGGCGATATCAAAGACACGAATAGAAAGCAAAGGAAAAGTGTGAAATAAAAAAGTTTGGCGTGACATCCCGTCAGGCCAAACAAAAAAGTATAATTATATTATGAAACGATGATAAGCTAACCTAATAACCTAAAATATCAAATCTTTAACCTATGTAACTAATTACTTGCTTTTCTTTCATCCTTTGTTTCCGATGCAAAGGTATAAAACATATTTGGTTCCACCAAACATTTTTACAGGAAAATAATCAAATTCGTAAATATAGGTTCATTTTATCTACAAATCGAAACTATTTTTGCCTTTTTTCGATAAAATGATAGAGTTTTCGATAAAATGGATGACGTGTCAAAGTGCTGGTGTCTCCTAAGATCATCAGCTTCATCCGGGCACGGGTGATAGCCACGTTCATTCGCCGTAGGTCGCGAAGGAAACCGATTTGTCCGTCATCGTTGGCACGAACCAGTGATATCATGATGATGTCGCGCTCCTGTCCTTGGAAACCATCCACGGTGTTGATGCTGATGAATCTTCGGTAGGGCTTGAAGAATTCCTGTTTCTTCACCATCTGTCGGAGGTATTGCACCTGTGCCCGATAGGGTGATATGATTCCCACGTCGATCCGTTCGTCAAGAATCCTTTCCTTTCCGATTTTTTCGAAATAGTGTTGTAATACTGCTAAGGTGAGCAAAGCCTCGGTCTTGTTCACCCTACCGAAAGACTCGCCCACGAATTCCTCTTTTGCATCAATGTCGGAGGTGTCGATCCACTCGATGGGCTCATCATAATCGAGGATGCCTCGGTGCTTCACCTCGGGAGCACTCACAACTTGTCCTTGGTAGAAGTAATCACTGGAAAATCGCATGATCTCTTCGTTCATGCGGTATTGAGTCTTCAACAGGGTCACCACGCCAGGTTGTGTTTCTACGATACGCTCCATCAATGTCTTGTCAAGGCCACCATGCATGGCTGCCAGACTCTTGATGGTGGGCGGCAACTGACAATGGTCGCCGGCCAGTACAACGCGGGAGGCCTTGCGGATAGGTATCCAACAGGCCGCTTCCAAGGCTTGTGCTGCTTCGTCGATAAACAAAGTACCGTATTTCTGTCCTTGTAGCAGGCGGTGGGCACTTCCCACCAAAGTGCAGGCAATCACTCTGGCCTCACCGAACAGCTCCGTGTTGATTCTTATTTCTAATTCAGTGGCCCTACTTTTCAGGCGTTCAATCTTCTGGTGGAATTT
The DNA here is from genome assembly GCA_002361535.1 of Prevotella sp. UBA3294. Lineage (GTDB taxonomy): Bacteria > Bacteroidota > Bacteroidia > Bacteroidales > Bacteroidaceae > Prevotella. Next base: position 9,226 of record DETG01000031.1, on the reverse strand, counting down.
GTCATCACCGCGTTTACGATGCTGACGAATCTCACGGATCGTTTTACGGATGACCCACAGGGCTGGGTAGTCGGGATGTGCTTCGAAGCGACGTTCGTATGTAAATGAGAGCATTTTGTCGTTCACTCTGCTGGGGTTACCGATACGAAGGACATTGATACCACGGTCAACCAGTCGCTCACTGATCCAGTCAACAGCCATATTGCTCTGTGCACATACCAACACTTGGTTCTCGCGCATCAGTGTTTCGTAGATAGCCTCTACCAGGGTAGTGGTCTTTCCTGTTCCCGGCGGACCGTGAACGATACTCACATCCTTGGCGCAGAGCACTTCGTTTACGGCATGCTCTTGTGTCTTGTTCAGATAGGGAAATCCCATTTCGCTGAATGTGAACCGCTGAGGCTTCATGGAGGGAGTGTAGAATAAGTCGCGCAGGTAGGCTAATCGGTTACCCTTGGCACGTATCACCCTATCGAGAGCCTCGAACATGGTCTTGTAGCTGGTCTCATCAAACGACAGTTGAACACCCACAGGCTCTGTGTTGTTCAATACCTCGGTGACAGGTGCAGAATCTGGTACCGTCACTACCATGCGATTGCCGTCAACAAAGCTCACCGTACCGGTAAAGTTCAGGAACTGTAGTTTCTGATCCTTCATCGTGAAGAAGGAGACAGGACGTCCAAACTCGAAATTGTGTTCAATCTCCTCATCACCAGTGCGATATATTTCGATGCACAGCAGGTTCAAACTGTTGTAATAACTCTTGCCTGGTTTCAGAGGATACCACGCATCACCTCTTTTCACCTTCCGCTGCATACCGATGGCTTCAGTCTGCTTGCGGAATGTATCCTTCTCGCAGTTGTACTCGATTTCCAGAAGCATTCGTTGTTTCTGGAGTGCGAGGATAGGTGATGTGTAGTCGCCCTTCATGTGCTGTTATTTCTCTTCTTCTATGCTTATGGCATCCTCTGGATTCCTTCCCAGTGTACATCCCATGAACCGTCGTGAGGGAATCCGGGATTCTTCTCCGTACATCCGTCCCATCCGGCACACATCAATGCCACGGCAGTGAGGAGACCGCCGTTTCCTGGCAGGTAAAGGCGCAGACGCTGGTCTTGGTAGTTATGACCGCTCACCAAATAGGTGTTGGTGCGTTTGTCCATGAGTAAGGCATCCACGGCTTTCTGTGGTTCGTTCAGTCGTGCAGCCGTCATGGCCACCATGGGATAATCCCAGCCCCATGTCTTGTTCCAGTTCCAATGATCCCATATCCAGTTAAGCGTGTTTCGCATGACCCTTCTATTCACTTGTGGGGAATATGGCATAATCCCGAATGCTCCTAACAGGGCGGGGTGGTCGCTGGTAAAGCGGATATCCCGATAAGTATCGGTAGCAGTTTCTGCGGCCAAGTAGAGTTGGTCGGTGTTATAGGCCAGGGATGAAAGCTTATTGGTCATCCCGTTCCATACCTTATTATATATATATGTACGGTTCCTCCGCTGTTGCCAAACCATTGCCGTTTGCATGCCCCAATGCCAGTAAGAGAGTTCGAAGGGAGGGTTGACGGTCTCGGCAGCCCGCAGAGTCTCCTGTGCGGGGATGATGCCTTTCAGCACATAACGATCGTTCTTGGCATCGTAGTCGGCAAAGTCGAACATGAAACGTGCGGTCTCTTCCACCAAGTCACCATACTTATTTACAATGCGCATGCCATTGGACGTCTTATCAGCACGTCGCAGCAATTCGGCAAGATAGATCAGATGGGGCTGTTGCCAGATGAGGAAACTGCCCACCTTGGATGGCGCTTCCTCTGCACTGGGGTCGGTCATCTTCATCCAACGCAGACCATCGAAGCCTTGACGCCGTGCAATTTCGCGTGCCTTGGGTGCCGCTTTGAAATACCAATCGAGCGAGCGTTCCAACAGTTCTGGATGCCCCCATAGGGCGAACTGTGCCTGATGCCACCAGATCATCTCCAGGTGATATTTCCCAAACCATGAGTTATAGGTGAGTCCTGTTTCCTGTGGTGGGGTGTCGCCGGCGCAGTTCACTGCCAGCAGGTACTGACTAAGTACCACGCGGCGTTCCAGTTCTTTGGCTCTTGGGTCTTTGCAGTGGGAGAAATCGACAATACCTCCTTCATTCCAATAGGTGTTCCAGTGGTTACGGGTCGTTTCGAAGACCTCTCCTATGGGAATCATGTTGTTCTTGTTCAGCAGGGATGGCTCATAGGTTGTCTTGTCATGATCTTCAGGAATAAACTCACAGGTGAACTTCAGGCAGTTCTCTTCTGAATAGAGATGGAAGTTATTGGGTTCCATTACCAACAGGTCACCGTTGGGGGTAACATGTTTGTCACGTGAGAAGGTGGCCTCCCCCTCCCAGCATACTTTTATATAATAGGTAGTGGAATCGAGCGTTCTTTTCAAGATAACATATTGAGGTTCTTGAACAAGAACCTGTGTGTTATGCTTGTTGTCTGCCTCCCAGTCACAAGCATCATCGGTGTGTTTGCCTGTAGGGTAGGGGAAACGCAGAACGATGTTTTTCTCCTGACCGCTTTCAATGGTCACGGCAATCATGTCACGGTCAGGATGACAGGCTGTTGTCACCGAATAAGGATTTCCCCAAAGGTTGAAGCGGCTGTTGATGATACCATTCCAAAGGTCTAATTCCTGATGGATATCCTTCATGCCTTTTTGGTCGTAGCTTTTCAAATCCAGTCCGATACAGCCCAGATGGATACGGTGGGGGTTGGCACGAAGGTAGTTGGCAGCCTCTTTCTGTCGTTCCGTACCGGCGTTCTCCACAGAGTAAGTTCCAGCTATTCCGTTGTGATGTCCAAAGTCATAAGCTTTCAATGCCTCATGGGCCTGATATCCCTCGGTGTTGGGAAAAGAGTGCCATCCCCAGTCGCTCATCGTTCCTAAAGGGATGCCATTTCTGTATGTATCGGGAAACGACTGCAGTCCGGTAGCATCAACGGTGAATGCGAAGCCTCCATTCCCCACCGTGAGAGATGCTAATGAGTCGATTGCCGTCACAACGGGGTTGTTGCGTGCTACTACGGTATGGCGGTTTATCTGTGCCTGTGTTGCAAGGACAAAACCAGCCATCAGAATCATGAGGTATTTTTTCATTTTGTTCAGCAATTCGTTTGTTTCTTGCGACAAAGGTACGAATAAGTGAGTGAAATACAAAATAAATGTATTTATTTTTATTTTCGAACGGAAGTACTTTAGGCGAAGGCCAAAGGAATACATTTAAAATAAAAAAGCGAGAATTGCTTCCCGCTTTTTGTTTCTTTTATAACTTTACTTCAAAATCCAGACTCTGAAGGTCCTTATCCAGTGAGGAACTGCCGTAGAGTATTTGATAGCGCCCGGGGCGTGTTGACAGCTCATCGATGGAAGGATCATAATATTCGAATGACTCACCATCGAGGGATATCGTTGCTGTCGCTGTCTGTCCAGGGTCGAGTGTCAGCTTTTGGAATCCCTTTAGCGACTTGATGGGTGCGTCGGGATAGTCAAGTGCCTTGACATACACTTGAACAATTTCAGCACCGGCTCGTTTCCCAGTGTTTGTCACAGGAACAGTAAGGGTCACCTTGCCATTGCCCTTCATGGATTTCTTAGAAAGTTTTCCTTTGCCATACGAGAAAGAGGTGTACGACATCCCGTAGCCGAAAGCATAGAGGGGGTTCCCGCGGAAATAGCGATAGGTACGGTTCTCCATGCTATAGTCGAGGAAGTCGGGCAGGTCGTTGTTTGAAGCATAGAAGGTGACGGGCAGCTTACCACTGGGGTTGTAGTCTCCGAAGAGCACATCGGCAAGAGCTTGGGCACCGCCCTGTCCAGGATACCATGCCTGCAGCAGGGCATCATACTGGTCTTCCAGACTACCGAAGGCAATGGCGGAACCTGAGCAGTTGACAAAGACAACGGGCTTACCTGTCTTGTGCATTGCCTTCAGAAGCATCTGCTGTACCACGGGCAGTTCAATGGTTTGTTTATCACCACCCTCACCTTCCATACGGGCGGAAATACCACCGATGATGATGATAGCGTCGGCATCCTTTACCTCTTTGGCCAAATCAGTGAAGTCGGCAAGCTGACGCTCACAGATGTCGCCGCGTAGCATGGCGAACTGTCCGTTACCACGACGGTATTCAATGACAACATCATAGGTCTTGCCTTTCTCTACTGGGAATGACTTGTACTCCACGCCACGGAATCCACCGAAACCGAAGCCACGACGTCCGCCGCCTTTGTTTTCTTCAATCACCTCACCGTTCACCTTCATGATGTATCCGTTATCGGTGCTCAGCGTGTATTTCATGTCGCCGGTGAAAGTGGCGGTGTATTGTCCGCTGATTCGGACGGAGAGGTTATCGTTGTTGATGCCCTCTGCAAAGCCCCAGGCACCGAATGTCGAGAAATTCAGCTCCTTATAGTAGTCGGTCTTGTCAGGATTGCCATTGAGTTCCTTGTTGTTCCAGAATTCCACTTTGACACCCTGACCGTTGTTGAAGTCACCAAGGTGGTGTACGGTGGTGTACTCGTCATTCAACTCACATGCCTTGTGGTAGATGATATTCGTACCAGGAACGGCAGCCTTGATACCGCTGAGCAGTGAGTGCTGATGTGCCTTAGTGGGTGTTCCACCGTAGTTTCCGTTCAGTAACTCAATATCATCGGCATTCGGGCCAACCACAGCGAGAGTCTTGAGGTTCTTCGACAGGGGAAGTATGTTGTTGTTCTTCAACAGCACCATCGACTCACGGGCTGCCTGTGTAGCCAGTTTGTTGTTACGCTCACTGCTGATAACCTCAGGACCGAGATTTGCCCAAGGGCTCATCTCTGCAGGGTCGAACATTCCTAATTCAAAACGTCCGTAGAGCGTCTTGCGAAGGTGATAGTCGAGGGTGCTCTCCTGAATCAATCCTTTCTTCAGGGCCTCGGTGAGCACCATAAATACCTTACCACATTCGAGGTCGGTACCGTTGAGTACGGCATCTACAGATGCTGACAACGGATCCTTATGTGTCTCATGCTGTCCCTTGTTATAGAAATTGTTGATGGCATCACAGTCGGTGAGAACAATGGCGTCATAGCCCCATTTCCTGCGGAGGATATCTACCAGCAGACGGTCGCTGGTGCAGCAAGGAACACCTTCGTAGCGGTTATAGGCGCACATCACTTCCCGTACGTTTCCTTTCTTTACCAGTGCCTTGAAAGCAGGGAGATAGGTCTCCCAGAGATCGCGCATCGATACTGAGGCATTGAAGGAGTGACGTAAAGGCTCCGGTCCGCTGTGCACAGCATAATGTTTGGCACAGGCATGGGTCTTGAAGTATTTGTCATCATTTCCCTGCATGCCTAAGACTGTCTGAACACCTAACACTGCATTCAAATAAGGATCTTCTCCACAGGTCTCCTGACCACGTCCCCAGCGGGGATCACGGAAAATATTCACGTTCGGACACCAGAAGGTGAGCTCGGGGTTGCCTGGATAGTAGGTGGCACCCATCTTCACATTGAATACGTTATGGTCTGAACGGTTCCAGTTGGCACGTGCTTCATCGGAAACGGCAGAAAACACATCGTACACCTGCTGGGAATTGAATGCTGCAGCCATACCGATAGGCTGGGGGAATACGGTGTAGTCGCTTTGGCGTACACCATGACAGGCCTCGCTCCACCAGTTATAGGAGGGGATGCCAAGACGGTCGATAGACACCGATTTGTTCATCATCAGTCCAACTTTCTCCTCGGGGGTGAGCAGGGATATCAAGTTCTCTACACGTTCTGCATACGTGAGAGAGGTGTCTTGATAAGGATACTTGCTGATCGTCTGACCTTTCCCATCGCTTACAACAGCTTTCAGCGAGAGGGCACCCAAGGTCTTACCTTGTGCATCCAGCAATTCCACACTACGAAAGCTCTTGCCGATCGACTTGGCGGGAGCGAAAGAGATCATTACTTGGGCCTTGGCTCCCGGAGCGATGGCCTCGGTGGGGAAGAATGCCTGTACGCATTCACAACTGGGAATGGCCTTCTGAATGGTGACCGGAGCTTTCGACCTGTTCTGCAACGTGAACGTATGACAGATGGTTCCTGCTGCAGCATTCACCTGACCGAAATCCCATTCATAAGCATCAAATGATACAGCACTCTTTTTCTGAGCCGTGATGGTCATGACTGACAACACCGCACAAATAGTGATAATAATAGTTCTTTTCATGAGTAAAAAATAATACTGATTATGTTTGAGAAGCAAATTTACTGCTTTTTTGAGAGACCGACAACTTTTGTTAGTGATTTTTAAGCCGATGCCTTTCATTTGTTACATGAACGAAAATCATTGTTACTTCTTCCTGCCGACTCGTCTGATGCCTGTGCTCACAAAATCCATGTCGAATGCAATAATTGTAAATGAAATGTGTGTGATTCAGAATAATTTCGTATCTTTGTGCCCAGTAAACTATTCATTTGGAATTATGACAGGAATTATTATTGTTGTGTTGGCCGTGTTAGTTATCGGCTACTTTATCTCTACACAGAGATCGTTGGTGAATCTTGATGAAATGTGTAAGAACGCCTTGAGCCAGATAGAGGTTCAGCTGAATTCGCGTTTCGATGCTGTCATCGCCCTGGCAAAGACGGCAGCTCAGTATGCCAAGCATGAGTCGGAAACAATTATTCAGGCCGTACAGGCTCGTGGAGGCAATAGTGGTGCAGCGGCCAATACGCCAGCAGCCATCAATGAGCAGAGCGATTTGCTCACCCAGATGATGGGGCGTTTGAACGTGGTCTTTGAACGCTATCCTGAGCTGAAAGCCAGCGAACTCTACAAAGAGGCACAGGAAGGCATGAAGCAGTATGAGGAGAATGTACGCATGTCACGTATGGTCTATAACGACACTGCCACGAAGATGAATCGCATGGTGCGCCAGTGGCCGTCGAGTATCGTTGCCTCTTTGTTACACTTTGGTATCAAGGATTATCTGAAAGTGGATAATGAAGCGAAGAAAGATTATCCGAATCTCGATGATGCTTTTAAGAAATAAGATGGCTCTGTTGCTGACATTAATCGTGTCGGCGACAACCCTTTTTGCTCGTCCGAGGCTCAATGACCTGAATATCCAGGTTGTATTGAGCCCGAACGGTGATGCCCGTATCACCGAAGTAAGAAAAATGGATATCGACTCCGAAGGAACGGAATGTTACATCGTCTTGAGAAACCTCAATGGGAGTAGCGTGGACAATCTCCAGGTGACTGATGAGACGGGTACAGTCTATGAAAATATCGGGAGTTGGGATATTGACCGAAGCCGTAGCTGGAAAACATCCAAATGTGGCATCGTCACGAAGCGTGACGGTTATGAGCTATGCTGGGGCCTGGGCGACAGTGGCACTCGTACTTATACCACAAGCTATGTCGTTACCAACTTGTTACGTGGATACACAGATGCTGATGGCTTTAACTATATGTTCGTGGCGGAAGGAATCGAGCCACGGCCGTCGCATGTAAAGGTGACCATCATGGCAGAAGGTATGGATGCCAATCCGATGGATGTCGATTCAACGGCTGTCGTCTTCTCAGATGCCAACACGGCTATCTGGGGCTTCCGCTACAGAGGTGATGTACGTTTCGTGGACGGCACCATCGTCGCCGAATCGAGTGAGCCATTTACCAACGGCAGTGCCATGATCGTGATGGCACGGTTTAATAAAGGACTCTTCTCGCCAGCCGTCATCAACGATACGGCATTTGAGCAGGTCAGAGAGCGTGCATTCGAGGGAAGCGACTACACCTTCGAGAGCAGCGACTCGGATGATCCCATAATCCTGCTCATCTTGGCGGTGTGCTTCTTCCTATTCCCCATCCTCCTGTTTCTGGGATACCTCTTCTATATGTGGCGTTCGAGGAGGAAGGTGATGAAAGACCTGTTGTGGTATCGTGAGATTCCTGAAAATGGAACCCTCCAATGGGCCAATGATGTGGTGAATGCCTACAAGTATTTCACTGCCGATTATAATAACCTGCTCTCTGCCTGTGTCCTGAAACTCATTGACATGGGGGCGATTTCCATCGACAAGACACTTGACAACAAGGGGAAGACCGTACAGCAGTTCGTTATCCATGACCTGCCTCAAAGAGAGCAGCAGCCTCGCTTGATGCAACTCGTGCATGAGATTTTCCAGAAGGCTGCCGGAGAGGATACCGTCCTCGAACCCAAGGAATTGAAGACGTGGATGAGGAAATCGTATAACCAGAGTACTACTGATTCGTTCATACAGACTCTCCATACCCGTTCGAGCATCTACCAGTTCAGAAAGCAACGTGAGGAAGTACGACAACTGTTCGGACTCAAGAAATACCTCAAGGAGTTCTCGCTCTTGGACGAACGACATGTACAGGAGGTGAGCTTGTGGAAAGACTACATGATCTATGCCACCCTTTTCGGCATTGCCGATCAGGTGATCAAGGACATGAAGAAGATCAACCCCGATTACTTCAATATGGATCAGGTGGCACAGCAGATGGCCGACGACCTGACACTGCCCACGATCTACTCAACCTTGCATTCAAGCACGACAAGGGCTACCGTCAGCAAGGCTGAGCGTGAGGCTCGGGCTTCCGGACGTGGAGGATCCGTTTCTTGGGGAGGCGGCGGCGGCTTCTCTGGTGGCGGCTTCGGTGGCGGTGTACGATAAACAGAAACAGGCTATGCGTAATATCAAGATTATAGGAGGCTCTTTCAATTCCAAACTGGAGCTCGAACACGCCAGTATCGCTGCTGGATTCCCCTCACCGGCAGACGATTATCGTCATGAAACGCTGGACTTCAACCGCGACTATATCCGTCATCCTGAAGCTACTTTCTATGGGGATGTTGAAGGTGATTCGATGAAAGATGCTTATCTCTTCGATGGTGACAGGGTGATTATCGACCGCGCCATCGAACCCCATCATGGCTCCATCGTCGTGGCTTGGTGGAACGGTGGCTTCACGATGAAATTCCTCGACCTGACCCATCGCAAAGACGGATATATTGAACTCCGTCCAGCCAACGACAAATACCCAGTGTTCAAAGTTGACAATCCTGATGAGTTTGAGATCTGGGGGGTCGTGGTTCATCAGATCAGAACATTCGAAAAACTATAGTAAGTGTACGGAATAGCCGACTTGGACAACTGTTATTCCGAATAATTCTTTA
>DETG01000033.1 GCA_002361535.1 Prevotella sp. UBA3294 | reverse complement strand
GGGGTGCGGGGGTACGGGGGTACGACAAAACACCCCAAAAAAATAAAACAACTAACATTATTATCAATGAAAAAGCAAAAAGACCAAAAAGTAAAGAGTGAAGAAAAGAAGGTCAAACGACCCAGTAAGACGCTCGAAGACTTTAAGTACGACATGGCAGAACGTGTGAAGACACGACTGAACATCATCTCCGGGAAGTATGAATGCCGATGGCTGGAACGCATGGACGGCGACATGCCCGAGGGCTTCGGCGAACATGGAGAGTTCGGTAAGGAATGGCACGAGTTGACCGACCGTGAGGAGAACGCGTTGTGGCGACTGGTATGTCCCAAGCGCGAGGCACGACTGCAGGATGTGATGAATATCCTCAGGTCTGACTTCACGCCGCTCTACAACCCCATCCTGGAATACCTCGCCTACGCCTTCTCCACCTATAACCTGGAGGATGATGCCATCGGCGAACTCACACGACATGTGCACGTCATCACCACCGATGCCGATCCTGACACCGACAAGGATCGCTACGAGAGGCTGTGCCGCGAGGAACAGCGACGGTTCAACGAATATTTCAAGAAATGGTTCGTGGGCATGATCGCAGGGGCTACCAGTCAGCATGTGGTGAACAACGTGGTGCTCGTGCTCATCGGTGAACAGGGCACGTACAAAAGCACCTTCTTCGCACAGCTGCTGCCACCCAAGCTACGACAGTATTTCCATGTGAAAACCGATAACACCGTACTGAACAAGGACGACCGCCTGCAGTTAGCACGTAACCTCCTGATCTGTCTCGAAGAGATCGATGTACTGTCGAAGAAGGAACTCAACCAGCTCAAGGCGATGGTCACACTGCCATCCATCAACGACCGACCCGCCTACGCACGCAACTTCGTCAACCTGCCACATATCGCCTCACTCTGCGGGACGGGGAACAACGAGACGTTCCTCTCCGACCCCACAGGGTCGAGACGCTGGCTGCCCTTCCTCGTGGAGAGCATCGACGACCCGCGCAGCTACGAGATCAACTACGAGAGTCTCTACGGACAAGGAATGTACCTGCTCGCCGACAAGTTCCGCTACTGGTTCACACAGGAGGAGATCAAACGACAGAACTCACGCAACAAAGCATTCGAGGCCGACTGTCTCGAAGAACAGCTCATCATGAAGTACTACCGAATACCTACCCTTGCCGAAACAGGGGTGCTCGTAACCGCCGGAGACATCCTGGAAAAAATCAATAAAGGTATCAAAAAACCACTGTCATCTACCGCTGTTGGCACCATCATGAGAAAGATCGGGTTTTCATGGAAAATTGTTCATGGATATAGAAAATACAGGGTGATTGACCTGAAAGACAGTGATATTCAGGAACTTATGAAGAATGAAGCTATAGAAACCGACGACCGTGCGTTCTGACCTAAGTGGGTGGGGGGTGGTGGAGGTGGAGTTTTTTTACATAATCCCCGTGCGCGCGCGTGAGAGAAAAAATACTTTTTTATAAAAGTTTCAAAAAATAGGCCACCACCACCACCCTTCCACCCAAACCAAAGGGGAGCCCACCCCAACCCTCCCAAAGGGAGGGGGCGCCATGCGGAATGACAAAAGATAAAGGAGCCCACCCTACCCTCCCAAAGGGAGGGGGCGCCATGCGGAATGACAAAGAACAGGGTGTTCATTCATTTAATAGGGGGCACATACATTTAATAGGGGGCTTAATAGGGAGCTGAAGATTACTGACCCCACCCCTTACCCCTCCCCTACATGGGAGGGGAGCGCCATGCGGAATGACTAAGAATAGGGTGATCATTCAATAGAATACTAACTCATTTGATTAGGATAATGCCGCAAGGCGCTTGATTAGGATGATGCCGCATGCCGCTTGATTAGGATAATGCCGCATGGCGCTTGATTAGGATGATGCCGCATGGCGCTCCCCGCCCCTCAAGGGGAGGGGCAAGGGGTGGGGTCTGTATCTTTATAGATGCCAATGATAACCCTCGTTCCCCCGTCACCTAACACTGGATGATGACGGGGGAACGATGCGTAAGTAACGGGGGAACAAGGTGTAAGTAACGGAGGAACGAGTCATAGGCGGGCACCAAGTTCATCTCCGCATGGCATCCCCCTCCCTTTGGGAGGGGTTAGGGGTGGGCTCCTACGGTTGGGCCCTTACGGTTGGGCTCTTACTACCTTCTTCCCATTGCGTATATACACCCCTTTGGCCTTCGGTTGCCCGTTCAGCTTCCTGCCATCGATGGTGAACCACTCATCACTATGAACTATGAACTTTGAACTATGAACTTGCTCCCCCCCCGTGGCAATGCTGCTTTCGGGAATGGTCACCCACAGCGTTACCTGTGCATCGCCGCCGAGACTATAGTTGTAGGATTCTACTGGTGATACACTGTTACTGTAGAACACGGCATCGTAAGGAAGACGATATAAGTAATCGCCAGGTGCGGCACTCTTCCATGTCTCCTTGGGGATATACACCCAGATCTTGCCCGTCTCGCCAGTCGCTGTCATGGCTTCCGTTACCCTGTTGCCAACCACATGTTCGCCAGCACCTCTTGTGGCATTGAAGTTTCCGCCTCCACTTGTGTTGACGAAGGTGATGCTACTACCGGCACCGCTGCCCACGAAGGGTGTCAGCGCCACGGCATCAGCCACGCGCACTGTACCGCCCTCATTCTGGAACCATCCTAAGTTAAGACTGTTCAGTGAGACGCTGATGTCGGTCCACTCCTGTCCGTAGGGGATGTCGATGCTCGTTTCTTCTGCCGTTGCCGTGACATCGCAAGGAAGTGACCACTTGGCGTAGAGCGTCAAGTCGCCCGGCACGATATCGTCGAAGTTCCATTTTTTGGTGCATTCGGCATCGGTGTACCAACCCGTAAACATCCAGCCCTCGGCTGTAGGCTGCGCGGGTTCAGTCGCCTTCGCCTCGTTGCTCCACAGGTTGGTCTGCGCGGCAGGAGCCGTGCCGTGACCGTTGGCATCGAAGGTCACAGCGCAGCGCCAGTGAATCTTCATGGTTTCGGGGGTTCCGTTGTTCCAGTCACGCGCCTTTTCCACATTCTCCCACTGCGTTTCTGTGCCATTGAAGTAAATATCTGCTAATGATGAGCACAAATAGAAAGACCATTTTCCGATGTACGTCACGCTTGAGGGTAGTGATACGGTTTGGAGAGACGGGCAATCATAGAACGCATCGTCACCTATCCTCACCAGCCCCTCGTTAACCACCACGTTAGTAAGATTGTCGTAGGCCTCAAATTCGCCTGTAACTACATGACCGTCATCACTGTCAAACTCCCTTCCATCGAGGTCATAGACATGGCTCAGCGTGAGTGTCTTTACTTTCCGTATGTTCCAGCAGTTGCTCTTGATGATCTGCTTCGGTCCGTAGTTCTCGAAGAAGTCGTCCCAGACGATGCAGTCGATGTCGAGGTGCCCGTCGTTGTCGAGTGTCCAGAGCAGGCAGGAGGCATCCTTATAGAGTTCCATCCCGTCGCTCCACTCATCGCCGCACCAGCCACGGGAACCATCGGAGCAGTTGACCACGAGGTTGGGCGAATACTGATAGTTGCGGTAATTCCAGTTCTCCATCTTGCCAGGATAGTTGACCGTACATGCTTGGCTGAGATTGGAAAAGGCATAATCACCAATGGTGGCAGCCTTTCCGAAGATGACCCACGAAAGGCTGTCGCATCCCTGGAAGGCTCGATTGCCCATCGATGTCACACTGGGCATGCCGATTTTCTTGATGCCACTGCCACTGAAGGCATTATATATGTTCGTAATAGAAGCAGGAAGGCAATCAATTAATAAATCGACGGATCGGAGAACAACAAGTTTAAATTTCGGATTCTGCACATTCGGCATATCCTCTATCCGCGCGTCTTCGTAAAAAGTCAATCGCTCTAAATTTATACATTTAGACAAGACATTATCATTGATGCTGACGACCCATAATCCGTTCAATTGCATGGGGATATACAACCCTTTTACGTCCGTGGCCCCCGTATATCCGGTGATCACGCATCTCTGGCCGTCTGCATTCGGTTGATACGTCCAGGACCCATCTTGATCGGCCCACGCGGCGGCTGTGGCCATCACGCTCACGAGTGCCAGGGCGGCACGCATCAGCAGGTTCTTCACATTGTAGTATCTGTTCATCATAATTGTAAGGGTTTTGTGGGTTAATATGCTTGATGTCTGTTGGATTTCGTGGACTTTTACTTTTCCGACGGCAAATATACGAAAAAGTTTTGAATGTCAATGCATTTCACCCCTTTTTTGTTCTCGCTAAATCGTAACTTTGCTATCAAAGGATAGCGAAGTTACTCACGCTCGACAAAAAAAGAAAGGTTTTTCTTTGTTTTGTTCTCGCTAAATCGTAACTTTGCTATTAAAACAATACTGTGAACGTGTTCTGCTCACGATTCCTGCCACCATACGGTGACCGCACGGTTGACCAGATGGTACAGGCGGCACGCTCAGGAAAACAGAACATCGTGGAAGGATCGGAAGACGGGAAGACATCCACGGAATCGGAAATCAGACTACTCAACGTGGCACGGTCGAGCGTCAGCGAACTGAGACAGGACTACGATGATTTCCTCAAAGCACGACACCTGAAGATCTGGACTCCCGCCGACAAAAGGTTCCAACCCATGCAAGACTTCACCAAGGTACACAACACGCTCAGCGACTACGAGCCATACTTCCAGAAATGGTCTGCCGAGGAGATGGCCAACGTCGGACTGACTCTGTGCTACCAGGTGGATGCGATGATGAATAAGTACCTGCAATCATTGGAGCAGACGTTCATCAAGGAGGGAGGCATCAAGGAACGTATGCACAAGGCACGCACCGACTACCGGCGCCAACAGGACGAGCGACTGGCCGAGCTGGAACACAACCTGCCCCTGCTGCAACAACAGCTCACGGCAGCACAACAGGAGGCCAACCGCTGGAAAACAGCCTACGAAGACCTGAAACAACGCGCCCTCAATGCCTACTATCGACAGCAGGATGAAATACAGGCGCTGAAACAGTGCCTGAACGAAAACGGTATTGAATAGCTATAGCATCTATAGTTTCTATAGCATCTATAGTTTCTATAAAAGCCTACGGCTCCCCCAACGCCTCTACAATCGCCCTCACCTGCGGGGGCGAGAATATGCGCGTGGCAGATGTCTTGCCCAAAGAGGCAAGGGTATCATTGAGGTGCGGGTAGTAGTCGATCCACGACTTCAGTTTCTTCCAGGCCGACCGCGGCTGGATATCAGGACAGTAGAGCTGGGCCAGCTCCATACGACCGTAGCTTCGGATTTTGAATGTCTTTTCCATCATGTTTTTTCATTGTTCTCTTCTGCAAAGATAATCATTTTTTAGCAGATTACCAAGGGTTCCGACAGGAATAAGTGTACGTAACGACACGAAAAATACACCCTGTGGCACACAAGCCTACAGAACGCGTTTCACGACAAATCATTGTTGTACCTTTGTCATCGGAAAGCAAGAGGATGGCGACGGGCGCCCCAAGAGATCTGCCCCTCTCGGCTGCCAAACAGATAATCTAATTATTTAAAAGAAAAAACTATGAGTCAGAAATTTATCAAAACAAAGAACATGAACAGTAACAACGAGAAATGCTACGGTAAGTATTACGCCAAGCCGGTGTACGACCAGAAATTCATCGACACCGACAAGATCGCGGAATTCATCCAGTCGCAGGCCACACTGAAACGCTCAGACATCAAGGCGGCCATCGATGAGCTGGGCAGTGCCATCAAGCACTTTCTCGAACTCGGACAGAAGGTGCGCCTGAGCGGCATCGGTATCTTCAAGGTGGGATTCTCGAGCATCGGTGTGACGAACCCCGACGACTGCACCTCCTCTACCATCACCACGCGCCGCGTACTGTTCCAGCCGGAGACGGAACGCATCGTGGTGGGTACGAACAAGGGCGATGAGAAGGTGTCGCAGCGTTACATCAAGGCGAACAGTCTGGTGAAGGATGTGGTCTTCGAGGAGTTGCACAGTAACCCGACGGGCAGTGCCGCAACAGGCAACACACCTGGTAACGACCCCACCGACGACCATAACCCTGATAACGGGTAAGGAGTGAGAAACTGGATGTTGAACCTAAAAACGTGATCGTATGAAAAAGACAAAACTGATCCGATTCCTGATCCAGACCATCATCAGCGTTCTCTCTGCTGCCCTTACTGCCTTAGGCACGACGAGCTGCATGGGATAATGTTCAGGGCGCGCTCTTTTCGGGGCGCGCTCTTTTTGGGGCGTTTATCGAATAGTTACCTGAGTAGCCCCATATCCATACTCCTGGAAGGAGGCATCCTGATAGGTGTAGGATTTGTACTTGTAGGTAAGCTCGTGGATGATGGCACGGCGCAGCACCCCTTCACCTTTTCCGTGGATGAACACGATCTTCTGTCCTTTGTTACCGCCATAGTCGGCAAGAGTGCGGTGGAAGACATCCAACTGATAGTTCAGAATGTCAGAAGAATTCATACCCGCAGTGGTCTCCAACAGCTCCTGCGCATGGAGGTCAACCACCACCGGATCGTCACCGTGGCGATGTTTCTGTATGAAGGGGTTGCCATGCTTCCCATTGTCATAACGGCGCACATACCCGTTATCGACACGGGTGTGATCGGGCTGCTCCTTGTGGTACATCTCTTTCTTGACGGTATCAGGATCGATCACGAGGGGGCGCATCTCCTTATCGTTCTCGATGATGGTATAAAGCAACGCTTTCTGCTCAAAGAAATCATTCTCCTGGAAGGTGTGGAGCTTATAGAATTTCACCCCATCCACACGGAACTGAGCACTGATGGGTTGCTTTAACATAAACGACTTATCCCGTTTGTATGCAATCAGTTGTACGGCGATGTGCTCCATCTCATTTAATACCTCCCTACCGAACTCCTCGATATACTCTTTGGTGTTGGGCTCCACCTCTCCGATCGCCTTCAGCGTCCAGGAGTTTCCTTCCGCCACTAAATAGCTATAGTGGATATAGTAGTTGCTGTCGTTGATGATGTAGGTCTCGAAACGGGTCTTGGTGACCTCACGGATGTCGATGGGTACGAAGCCGAGATACACCGACAGCTTATCCCCGCCCTTGCGCTCCTCCACCATCGGACGAAGCACAGGTTTCTCCACCTTCTGGGTGGATACCTTCTGTTCGGGTCTGTTCTGGACAGGAGCCTTCGGTGCGGCGGGTTTGTCAGGATTTTTCTGAGTCACCCCTACCCTTTTCTGAGCCACCTTCTCCAGGTTGTAGTTATCCGAATCGATCACCACCACGTCACTGATTCTTGTGGGGATTTGGAACCCATCCTCATCCTCCACCAACACGATGTCTTTACCTTGGAAACCGGCAACGACACCACCGCCGCTCTCACTGAGAAATCTTACTTGATCACCTATTTTCATTATTATAAAGTTTTACTTTGTTCAACTTTCGAGGAGTGTGGAGTGTGGAGAGAGGAGTGAGGAGTGTGGAGTGAGGAGTGTGGAGTGAGGAGTGAGAATAGTACTGAGATAAAGAATACACAAGTATAACCAATTGTTCTTGAAATCATTTCTCACTCCACACTCCTC
>DETG01000018.1:2973-4361 GCA_002361535.1 Prevotella sp. UBA3294 | reverse complement strand
ACCTTGTTCTTCACCACCTTCACGCGCACCTGGTTACCTACCACCTCATCACCATCCTTCAGGCTGGTTACACGACGGATATCCAAACGAACAGATGCATAGAACTTCAGCGCATTACCGCCGGTTGTCGTTTCCGGGTTACCAAACATCACACCGATCTTCTCACGCAGCTGGTTGATGAAGATACAGGTAGTATTGGTTTTCGAGATCGTGGAAGTGAGTTTACGAAGAGCCTGACTCATCAGTCGGGCCTGCAGACCTACCACGTTGTCACCCATATCGCCCTCGATCTCCTTCTTCGGCGTCAGCGCAGCCACTGAGTCGATCACCAGGATGTCGATAGCCGATGAGCTGATGAGCTGATCGGCAATCTGCAATGCCTGTTCCCCATTGTCTGGCTGTGAGATCCACAGGTTATCGGTATCCACGCCTAACTTCTCCGCATAGAAGCGGTCAAAGGCATGTTCGGCATCGATGAAGGCAGCGATGCCACCCGCTTTCTGTGCCTCGGCGATGGCATGGATGGCCAGCGTAGTCTTACCTGACGACTCCGGTCCGTAGATCTCAATGATCCTACCTCTGGGATAACCGCCTACGCCCAGTGCGGCATTCAGGCCGATACTACCCGATGAGATCACCTCCACATTCTCCACGTGATCGTCACCCAGTTTCATGATAGAGCCCTTACCGAAGTCCTTTTCAATCTTCGACATCGCGGCCTGCAAGGCCTTCAGTTTCTCGTTCTGAGCACCAGCGGCCTCGTTTTCCAAATCTTTCTTTGCCATTTTTCTATTTAATGATTAATAATTTCGATGATTCGATGTTTCGATATTTCGATATAACGTTATATCGATATAACGATATTACGATTTAACGATATAACGTTATAACGAAATTGCTTGATTACAACTCCAAATCCCCATCGTGGATCTCATGCCACGGCAGTCCCTGCTTATTCAATTGCTCCAAGAACGGATCGGGATCGAACTCCTCCACGTTATACACACCCGGTTTCTTCCAGATGCCCTTGCAGAACATCATGGCACCGATCATAGCCGGAACGCCGGTGGTATAAGAGACGCCCTGCATGCCCGTCTCTTCATAGGCGGCACGGTGCGAGCAGTTATTATATATATAATAGGTGTGTTCCTTACCATCCTTGCCGATTCCCCGGATACGACAGCCAATGGAAGTTTCACCCTCGTAGTTCTCACCCAGATCCTGCGGGTTAGGCAATACGGCCTTGAGGAACTGCAGGGGTACGATCTTCACCTTTGCCGTGCCGGTGCCATCGGCCAGCGGAGCCTCATACACCACCTCGTCGATACGGCTCATGCCGATGTTCTGTATCACCTCTAAATGTTTCAGGTACTGCTGTCCGAAGGTCA
>DETG01000018.1:0-2924 GCA_002361535.1 Prevotella sp. UBA3294 | reverse complement strand
CCGAAGGTCATCCAGAAGCGTGCCCGTTTGATGGTGGGGAAATTGATGACTAATGATTCGATCTCCTCATGGTGCAGCAAGTAGCTGTCACGCGGTCCGATGCCCGGATACGTCAGGTCTTGATGGATCTCTAACGGCTCCGTCTCCACCCATTGTCCGTTCTCCCAGTAAAGCCCCTTTTGGGTAATCTCCCGGATATTGATTTCCGGGTTGAAGTTGGTGGCAAAAGCCTTATGATGATCACCGGCATTACAGTCAACGATGTCCAGATACTGGATCTCCTTAAAATGGTGCTTGGCGGCGTATGCAGTAAAGATACTCGTCACACCCGGATCGAAGCCACATCCGAGGATGGCGGTCAGACCAGCCTTCTCGAACCTTTCCCGGTAAGCCCATTGCCATGAGTATTCGAAGTGTGCCTCATCCTTCGGTTCGTAGTTAGCCGTATCGAGGTAGTTACATCCACAAGCCAGACAAGCCTCCATGATGGTGAGGTCCTGATATGGCAAGGCGAGGTTGATCACTAACTCCGGCTGATAGTCGCTGAACAACGCTTTCAGCTGCTCCACATCGTCAGCATCCACCTGGGCCGTCTTGATGTCCATCTGATAGCCTTTGGCATGGATGGCCTCCACCAGTTTGTCACACTTTGCCTTGCGCCTGCTGGCAATCATAAACTCCGTGAACACATCAGCGTTCTGCACGATCTTGAACGCTGCCACCGTTGCGACGCCCCCGGCGCCGATCATCAATACTCTGCTCATCTTGTTTCTATTGTTAATTAGATTTTGTTTTCTTTTTCTCCAGGTTCCTGTCCGTCACCAGGTCACTCTCGCGCTCTATCTGCCAAGAGGTGCCGTTGTCGTCTGTGACATAGATCAGATAGGAAGGATAGACGCGTGTCTTACCTTGTGCGACCGTCCGTTTCTGGAAGTCGCAGCGCACATGACTGGCATCCGTCTTTGTGACTTTCAGTCGGTAGCTCACCTGCTCATAGTCGGGTGTCTTCTTCAGGAAGTCGTTCTTCGACTGCTGCACCTTCTGCTTCGTCACCTTCATCCCATAATAATGCACGTTCGGTGCATATTCGTACTCGAAGTCATCATGCTGACGAAGGTTATGCAGGTCATCCCAACTCTTCAGATACAGGCGGAACAGTTCGGTATTCACCTGAGGATCAGAAGCCGGTTCCGGCTCGTTCAGGGAAGGAGTCTGCTGAGACAATCCCAGCAAAGCCTTAGCCTCATCAGTAAGCAGATGCTGGATATCAGCATATTTCATGAAGGCACAGGGATACTCTCCCGTCTCTTCATACACATGCGGTACATAGATGGTATAATCGCCGAAATCAAATCTCACGCCATCCTTCATGAACAGGGGAGCCCTTGGCATCGGCGGTGTCCCCTTTAAATAAAGGTCAGCTCCCTCCTCACCATATTTCTCCACCAGTTGCTTGTCTATCAGTTTCTTCAGCTGCCTCACCGATGTGAACATCTCCCATCCTAAGATGCGCCCGTCGGTCTTTGCTACTGTCACGTCAATGATATTGGCATTCGATGTAGCATTCCCCACCTGGAAGGCATCCCAGCTATAGGTGAATGAAGCGATGCGACTGCTTTCATATTCCTTCTTCACACGGTAGTTAAAGAACCAGTTACCCTCTTCCTCACCGTCCTCGGCCAGTTTTTTCATCATCTCTACCGAATTGGCCTCCATGAAGTCAGCCTCCACGCGTTCCATCAGTTGCTTGCCCGTGAGGATTTGACCTTGGAAATCCTTGGCGGTAAACAGTTCGCAGAGCCAGCGTTGCAGTGTTTTGGCAGCGGGGGAGTTACCCTCGGGGTAATCGGCATCGATGGTAAGCCGCGCCTCCATACCGTTCCATTGAGCAGGCACTTGATCGATGTCGTATTTCGTGATGGGCAGTTGCTGGGCATAAGAAGAAGCGCCCCAGCACAGAGCAACGAGAAGAACGGTGGCTCTCAGCCATTTACCTATTGTCATTTTCATTGTGTATAGCATTTGTCCGATTTACATTTTACTGTCCAGTTCTGCCGCACTGATGCCCAAAGCCTGCATCAGCGAATAGCCTAATATTTCTTGTTGGAAACGTCCGCCCGCCATGGGTTGCATGGCAAAAAGAGTGATGCGCTTGTCGTCATCAGCATGGCGAAGCATCTGGCGCAGACGGTCGTAGCAGTCACCATCCTCTGCATTGGGCACCACCATGAGCCGTTTCACCTCCTTGGCTCCCATCGCAGCCTGTACCACATCAAGGAGCAGGTCATCCTTTGTGGTAAGATTCTCCACCGGTACTGATGAGAACACGAATTCTCCCAGATGATCCTTGAATGCCGTGCCGTGCAGTTCGCCGTACGAAGCAGGAATGAAGTTTTCCAAGCCCTGCGAGCCTTTCTCATGGATAAGTACCACGGTCACATTCCACTCTGCGTTTTCCGTAGGAGAGATTCCTCCGTCCAATGCCACGCAGTCTATCCATCGGGGCATATCAGCTGCCGGAATCTTCCTTCCCAGCATCCGCTCGAAGTTCACAATGAGGTTAAATGCCACACGGTCGATGTAGTCTGCATCCACCACGATGACATTCTCACTCCAACGTTCCTGTCCTGCTTCACGCTGTAAGACACCATCTATCATTTTCTGCTCAATCATGCTGTTTTCTTTTGGTTGCCTCACTATGTCGATAACATCACTAAACGGGTTGATGAGTCTGCTCATAGCAAAGACTTAAAGTAAAACAAAAAATGTTTGGCACGCGATGGTTGTGTAACACCATTCGTCCATTCGCATTTGCAAAGATAACGCTTTTGGATGAAACGACAAAGGATTTCCTCGTCTTTTTTAAGAATGTAGGAAAAGCACAAAGAATGCGGACTGAAAAGCCCGCATTCCTATAACCGTGT
>DETG01000097.1 GCA_002361535.1 Prevotella sp. UBA3294 | reverse complement strand
AGATCTATCCCATTGGTCGTAAGGTTTATGAGAAGGCGAATAAGATGGGGCTGAAGACTGTGGGTGAGTATTCTTCCTTGGCTGATAAGCCCAATGCTAATCAGTGCATTGAGATTGCCCGGGAAATCGGAATGAAGTTCCTGGAAGGCGAGATTGACAAGGTAGAACTGATCTATCATCATTTCAAGAGTGCCGGTTCGCAGGTGCTAACCCGTAAGACCTTCCTTCCTATCGATTTGGAGGAAGAGTTACAGCGTGATCATGAGCGTGACCTCACCTCTGTGATTGCCACAAAGGAGAGTCAGGAGTACCTGAAGAAAAGAGGTGAGAAGAAAGAGGCAAGGGGCGAGAAGGAGGATGTGAAGCCGCTGAACGATAACTTTATCGTGGAGCCTGACATGGATACAGTGCTCTCTCAGCTTGTTCCCAAACTGGCTCACCTGATGCTTTATACGGCTTTGCTCGACAGTAATGCCTCTGAGCATGCGGCGCGTATGGTGGCTATGCAGACCGCTACCGATAATGCGGATGAGTTGTTACGTGAGTTAAACCTCCAGTACAACAAGAGTCGTCAGCAGGCCATCACTTCCGAACTGTTGGACATTGTGGGTGGATCGGTGAACAACTGATACGGTTCCGTCCTTCTGCAAGGCATATTAAAAGGGGTTGCTTCTCAATGAGTAGCAACCCCTTTTTGGCTATCCATAGACTTAGAAGGAAAGGGCTGTGTCCTGAAGAATCTCACCGAGGGTGGGGTGGATATGGACCATCTGTGCCAATTCCTGAACGGTGGCACCTTTGCACATCAGCACACTGACTTCCTGAACGATGTCAGCAGCGTGGGCACCAAACACATGACAGCCCAAAATCTTTCCATCCTCCGCAGCCATGAGTTTCAGCATGCCATCAGTATCGTCCATGGCTAATGCTTTGCCATTAGCGCGGTAGAACCCTTTCTTACAGATGAACGAGAGGCCTTTCTCCTTACACTGGTCTTCTGACAGTCCCACACTGGCTGCCTCGGGTTTTGTGAAGATGGCAGAAGGCATGATGTCGAGGTTGATTTGATCCTCATATCCCAGGATATGATTCACTGCACGGAATCCCTGGAAGGTTGCGGCATGTGCTAACATCATCCTGGCATTCACATCACCTATGGCATAGATCCCGGGGATATTCGTTTGCATGTGATTATCGACATCAATCCCTTTGGCTGAGAATGTCACGCCAACGTTCTCCAGTCCTAAGCCATCCACGTTGGCACCTCTTCCCGTGGCTATGAGAATCATATCAGCCTCCACCTGTTCTTCCTTCCCTTTGCGCTCGAAGAACACGGTGTTGCCATTGATCCTTTTCACACCACTCTGCATGAAGAAGTTGACACCTTGCTTGCTGATCGTCTGTCTGAGTCGTTTGGCGATGTCGCTGTCAAGCATCGGTAAACACTCTTTCAGGAACTCGATGACTGTCACCTCACTGCCGAAACTGTTAAACACCGATGCCATTTCCATGCCGATGACTCCTGCCCCCACTATGCAAAGACGTTGCGGCACCTCATTGATGTTGAGTAGTTCTGTGGAGGTCATCACATTCTCCTGGTCAATGCCCTCTATGGGAAGCATCTTGGCATGAGATCCCGTAGCGATGATGATATTCTTCGCCGAATAGGTCTCCCCATTTGCTGTCACTGTATGGGCATCTTGCAGGGTTGCATGTCCATGTACAAAAGAAATGTTGTTACTACCCAATAGCGTTTCTACACCACTACGAAGCTGGGTGATGACCTTTTCTTTCCTTGCTTGGATGTCGGGGAAGTCGATGACATTCACTCCAGCCCCTTTCAGTAAATCCGCTACTTCTGCCTCATGACAAAGCGTCTTGGTGGGGATACAGCCACAATTCAAGCAGGTGCCACCCGCTTCGTTCTCTTCGAAGATGGTCACACTCAACCCCTTGCGTGCGGCATATTCGGCCGTGCGATACCCTCCGGGGCCACTACCGATAATGATCAGATCACTCATGCCTGTTCCTCTTTTTGCAGTTGTCGGAAGGTCACCACTGGATGTTTGGCCGCCAGCACATCATCCACACGTCCGATGGGTGTGTGGTGAGGAGCTCCTTTCACCAGTTCCGGATTCTCTTTCGCTTCCTTTGCAATTTTGTGCATCACCTCGATAAACCCGTCGATCGTCTCCTTGCTCTCGTTCTCTGTGGGTTCTATCATCAGACTCTCATGGAAGAGAAGGGGGAAATAGATTGTGGGAGCATGGTAGCCATAGTCGAGAAGTCGTTTGGCCACATCCATGGTGGTGACACCAGTTGACTTGTCTTTTAGACCGTCGAATACGAATTCATGTTTGCACAATCCAGTGATAGGCAGTTCGTAGTCATCTTTCAGACTTTCTTTGATGTAGTTGGCATTCAGAGTAGCTAACGGACCAACCATCTTCATGTGTTCCTTTCCAATTGAGAGGATATAAGTGAAGGCGCGCAGAACGACACCGAAGTTCCCGAAGAATGAGCCAACACTTCCTAACGACTGCTCAAAGTCATCTCTTTCCACTGAGAGCATGTTGTGATCTTCATCCAAGACGACCCTTGGTGTGGGAAGGAACGGTTCCAGTCCTTGACGCACACCAACCGGTCCACTGCCAGGTCCGCCACCGCCATGAGGAGTGGAGAATGTTTTGTGCAGGTTGATATGCATCACATCGAAGCCCATATCACCAGGACGGCAGGCACCGAGCATCGGGTTCAGGTTAGCTCCATCGTAATACATCAGTCCGCCACAGTCATGGATGCGTTTGGCGATCTCAGGAATATCTTTTTCGAAGAGGCCTAATGTATTCGGATTGGTCATCATCATTCCTGCGATCTCCTCACCGTATTGTTCAATCAGTGCAATCAGGTCGGGCAGGTCAACCAGTCCTTCCTTGGTACTCTTCACTTCGAGGATATCCAGACCGCACACGGCGGCAGAGGCCGGATTCGTACCATGAGCGGAATCCGGAACGATCACTTTCGTACGTTTCTGGTCACCGCGACTTTGATGGTATGCACGGATCACCATCAGGCCTGTCAGCTCACCATGGGCACCGGCACAGGGATTCAGGGTAAACTCGCTCAATCCTGCCAACTCTGCCAGTAGCTGCTGTACACAATAATAAACCTCCAGTGCACCCTGGCATGTCTCTATGGGCTGTAGGGGATGCAGTTCTGCGAAATCCTTCATCGCTGCGATCTCCTCATTGATCACGGGGTTGTATTTCATTGTACAGCTTCCCAACGGATAGAAGCCGTTGTTCACGCCGAAGTTGTTCGCACTGTGGTTCGTATAGTGGCGCACCACCGTCATCTCATCACATTCGGGCAACTTGGCCTCTTCTTGACGTTGAAGGCACACTGGAAGGTCGTGAACGGAGTAACCATCCAGTCGGTTCTTGGGAAGCGAATAGCCCCTTCGGCCCTCATGAGAAAGCTCGAAGATCAGATTGCCATATAGTTTGTTGTTCATTGCTTGTCCTCCTTGATTATTTCCACCAAATCATCCATGTCTTCTTTTGTCCTTTTCTCGGTGACGGCGAACATAATGATATGTTCATCCACTTTCACACCTGCCAGATATCCCTTCTCAGTACATTTCTTCTGCAACGCATCCACATCACCGTCGTAGGTCAGGCAGAACTCATTGAAGAACGGCTGGTCGAACGTCTTCTTGAACAGTCCGGTAGCCACCAATTGGTCACATAGATAGTGAGCACCGGCATAAGAAAGTTGCGCGGCTTCTTTGACACCTTCCTTGCCCATCAGTGAGAGATAGATGGTAACGAACAATGCCATCAGACTCTGATTCGAGCAGATGTTCGATGTAGCCTTCTGTCTGCGGATATGCTGCTCACGGGCTTGGAGGGTGAGTACGAAGGCACGTTGTCCACGACTGTCGTTCGTCATTCCCACAATTCTTCCCGGCATCTTTCTGATCAGTTTCTCCGTACAACAGAGATAGCCCACAGACGGACCGCCGAACGTCATGGGGATTCCTATGCTTTGTCCGTCACCTACGGCGATGTCGGCCCCCCATTCCTTGGGAGTCTTCAGCACGGCGAGGTCTGCTGCTACGCTGTTCATGATGAATAGTCCTTTCTTCTCATGCACAGCTTCGGCGAATCCGGTATAGTCTTCAACAACACCATAATAGTTCGGCATCTGTACAACGACACCGGCTACGCCCCCCTCGTCAAGTTTCGCCATCATGTCAGCGCGATCGGTCACACCGTTTTTCTGGGCGATACTCACGATCTCGATGCCATGGTATTTCGCATAGGTATCCACCACGCGCCTCACCTTCGGGTCAACCGTCTCACTCACCAGTACCTTGGTGCATTTCTTTCCTGCGGCAAAGGCCATCATCACGGCTTCGGCAGTGGCTGTGGCTCCATCATACATTGAAGCGTTCGATACATCCATGCCGGTAAGCTCTGCCATCATACTCTGGAATTCAAAGATATAGTGCAGCGTGCCTTGTGAGATCTCTGCCTGATAGGGGGTGTAGCTGGTAAGGAACTCCGAGCGTTCGATGATGCTCGGTATCACCGATGGGGTGTAGTGGTCATAGACGCCCGCACCAGCAAAGCAGGTAAGAGTCTCGTTCATCAGTGCCAGACTGTCGAAGAACTGTCTTACCTCAAGTTCACTCATCGCCTCGGGTATCTCATAATCCCCTTTGAAGCGGATGCTGTCGGGCACGTCGGCATAGAGATCGTCGAGCGCCTTCACGCCAGCCACCTCCAGCATCTGCTTGATTTCTTCCTCGGTGTGAGGGAAATACTTGTAGTTCATAAGCGGTTATTTAGCGCAGAATTCTTCGTAGGCTTTCGCATCCATCAGGTTGTCGAGCTCCGTCTTGTCGCTCATCTCCACCTTGATAATCCAGTTGGCGTAGGCATCTTGGTTCACGAGCTCGGGCTGATCCTCAAGGGCCTCGTTGATCTCCACCACGGTACCACTGACGGGTGACATCAGGTCGCTGGCGGCTTTCACACTCTCCACGGCACCGAACTCTTCACCGGCTTCCACCTCATCGTCAACTTCGGGCATATCTACATACACCACGTTACCTAAGGCATTCTGGGCATAATCGGTAATACCGATGTAGCCGTATTCACCTTCCACCTTCACATACTCATGACTCTCTGAATAGTAGAGTCCTTCTAATACTTTTGCCATATCCTTTATGTTTTATTGTTTATTGAATATTGTTTCTTGATTAATAATGATCTATCGCTTGCCCTTTCTCCCTCCCTTTGGGAGGGTCGGGGTGGGCTCCCTATTTCTTATAGTGCTTGTCGTAGAAGCGTTTTTTCACCACCACTCCGGGGAAAGTCTTCTTGCGGATTTGAATCTCCAGCTCCGTTCCTAATTTGGCATAGGGTGTATCCACCAGGGCCATGCAGACACTCTTTCCTGTAGAGATCGAGTTGTATCCAGTTGTCACTTCACCCACTTTCTCACCGTTACACAGCACGGCATATCCATGGCGGGGGATGGCTTTGTCTTTTAGCTCAATACCGATGACACGTTGTTTCACACCCTCTGTCTTCTGCTGGATCAGGGCATCCTTCCCGATGAATTCTTCCTTGTCGAATTTGCAGAACATCGACAATCCTGCCATCACGGGAGAGATCTCTGCCGACAGTTCATCACCGTACAGAGGCAGTCCTACCTCGAAACGCAAGGTGTCACGGCATCCTAATCCACATGGCTTGCAACGTCCGCTTTCCATCAGTTTGTCCCACTGACGCTGGATGAAGGCATGTGAACCATAGATCTCAAAGCCGTCTTCTCCTGTATAGCCGGTGCGACTGACGATGATGGTCTCACCCTCCACATCGAGGGTCTTTGTGGTATAGAACACCAGTTCCTTACAGCCCAAACCGAGCACTTCCTCCACAACAGCCTCAGCCTCCGGGCCTTGCACGGCAATCTGTCCATAGTAGTCAGAGCAGTTCTGCAAATCGATGTCGAAACCTTCTGCCTGCTTCTGCATCCACTCCCAGTCCTTGTCAATGTTTGCCGCATTGATCACGAGGAAATAGTCTTGGGCGGCCATCTTATATACCAGCAGGTCATCTACCGTACCACCGTTCTCGTAGCACATCATTCCATAATAGATCTGTCCATCGGGGGCATCTGTCACATCATTGGTGAAGATATGGTTGACATAGCGTTCAGCATCACGTCCACGTACCGACACTTCACCCATGTGACTGACATCGAACACTCCGCAGTGCTGTCGCACGGCATTATGCTCATCGATGATGGTTGAATACTGGATCGGCATGTCAAAGCCGCCGAAGGGTGAGATCAAGGCACCCAAAGCCACGTGTTTGTCATATAGACAAGTTCTTTTATTTTCCATTATTTCAAGATTAAAGTAATCAAATCGGTTTTGTTTAGGTTGACGATCAGGTTCTTTGTATCAGGCATCGCTATTTCCAACGTGGAACGTTCTAACGGCTTGTTTCGCAGTGCCTGTCTGATCTCGTTGAGGTCACCTGTCACGAAGAAGTCACCTTTGAGGTCGATGTCTTTGATGATACCGTTCTTCACTTCCATTCTCACTTCGAGTGTTCCTACCCCTTCAATGCGTTGCTTCTTCACCACGGTATATCGAGGGTTGTGTCCGTAGATGAACGCTGGCGACAGATATTCTTTCTCTATGTCCCTGACCCTCTCTACTTCCTCTGGTGTCAGCATGCGTTCCTCGTTGCATACGAAACAGATCAGCTCATTGCGAACCTCTTCCAACGACAGTCGGGTATGGTCTTTCAACAGCGTGATATGCTGTCTGACACTCTTTACCCCCTTGCTTAGCAGTTTCTCGTCATCTGGGGTGATACATCCCAGCATGTTCTCCATATCGGTGTCATAGAGCAGGGTGCCATGGACAATGCTGCTCCCTTTTCCGAAGTCGGTCTGATGTGCCCCAAGGTGGTAGAAGGCGTTGCCGCTCACTTTCTTCCCCTCGATCATGATGTCGTTCCGACCGTTGGCCGTGGCTTGTATTCCCATCCGCTGTAATGCGTTCACCACCAAGGTAGTGTATTGGTGATAGGTGAAGTTCACACTGTCACTGTCGGTGATATACGACAGCATCAGGTTGCTCATGTCGGCATAAACGCAGCCGCCGCCGCTTTTCCTGCGGTACATTTTCACTCCCTTGCGTTCACAATAGCCGGTGTTCACCTCTGCTTCGATCAGCTGGTTCCTCCCGAAGATCACGCTGGGTTCCACCTGCCAGACAAAGAAAGCATGAGACACGTCTATATGGCGGGCCACATACTCTTCCATGGCCAAGTAGAAACTCAACGGTCTGTCGATGTTCTCAGGCAGGGTGATATGTACCATGGTATCAATTCGATTGTTTAGGATTCTTTTTGCAAATATAGTTTTTTTCTCCCAATCTTCCAACAAAATAAAGATGATTTTTATTAACGTTCGAACGAAGAGTAAGGGGTAGGGGAGAAGGGTGAGAAAGGGATTGTCGCCTGTTTGTTTTCATATTCAAGACAAACGGGGTACAATCCTGTCAATTCGTTGCTTTTCCTTGTAAAATCCTATTACAATGGTATTAAATATTATTAACTATCTTCTCAATAGTCAAACTATACCTGTTCCAACCGATGCAATGGGATAGCTGATTTTTTTCCGCCTGCGGGCGAAGGTGTCATCAGAGGTGTACGAAAGCCTCCTGCAAGTTGCGAGATAAAATCAGAGGGTTCGGAAAATGGAACACAAAGATCCGAAGACACATAAATAAAAAGGCACGGGGTAAAGCCCTCGTGCCTTTTCTTTTAATAGTTCCTGATGAAAGGATTATTCAATCACAACAAGCGGGGTGTCCTCCATCACGCTGTCGCCCACGTTCACCAATACGGCAGTAACCTTTCCACCCTTCTCGGCATCGAGGTTGTTGGCCATCTTCATGGCTTCCAGTACGATGACAGTATCACCGGCAGAGACCGTATCACCCACGGCCACCTTCACATCTGTGATCACGCCGGGAAGCGGAGCCTTGAGGGCATTCGAGGTGTTGACGGCAGCGCCGGCAGCAGGTGTTGCAGCGGCGGCAGGAGCAGCCTGAGAAGCATCGGCACCTGTCTTCACAACCACCTTCTTCTTCTCGGGTTCTGGCTCTTTCTCCATCTCCACTTTATATGACTCCCCGTTCACGGTTACGTCTGCGATATTCTCTACGATGTCACCAATGGTAACTTCGTATTTCGTTCCGTTAATAATATACTTGTATTCTTTCATACGATCTGTTTTTTTAAGGATGTTGGGTCATGGTCAGCATACGCGAAGCCCAGTCGGTGTGGTGCTCCTTGATGGTGATGATGCCCGTTTCCTTATCGTGCACGTTATTGCCTTGGAACTCATGCATGGCAAGAGCGATAGCGGCATACACTTCGTTATTCATATTAGCTGATTTTCTGTTTTACGATATCCGATAAACGATCATCGATAGGCACACGATGATTACATCGGGATGTTTCCGTGCTTCTTGGCGGGCAGTCCCTGACGCTTGGTGGCCAGCTGTGCCAATGCGCGACAGATACGGAAACGAGTGTTACGCGGCTCGATCACATCGTCGATATAGCCATACTTGGCTGCCTGATACGGATTGGCGAAGAGCTCGGAGTATTCCTCCTCCTTCTCGGCAATGAATGCCTTCACATCCTCTCCGGCCTCTTTCTTGGCCTTGGCCTCTTTAGCATAGAGCACGGCAACGGCACCAGAAGCACCCATCACGGCGATCTCGGCATTAGGCCAAGCATAGTTGACATCCGTGCGCAGCTGCTTACAGCCCATCACGATATGGCTACCACCATAGCTCTTACGCAGGGTGACAGTCACCTTGGGTACGGTAGCCTCTCCGTAAGCATAGAGCAGCTGTGCTCCGTGCAGGATAACGGCATTGTACTCCTGACCAGTTCCGGGAAGGAATCCGGGAACGTCAACCAGTGATACGATAGGAATATTGAAAGCATCGCAGAAGCGAACGAAGCGGGCACCCTTGCGGCTGGCATTCACGTCGAGCACACCGGCATAGCAAGAAGGCTGGTTAGCCACGATACCAACACTCTGACCGTTGAAGCGTGCGAAGCCCACGATGATGTTCTTGGC
>DETG01000069.1 GCA_002361535.1 Prevotella sp. UBA3294 | reverse complement strand
CAATGCACTCGGGAATAAAAATAAAAGGATTTTATTTTGTATTTCGCTCGTTTTTTAGTACCTTTGCAGTATGGAAAACATGATTCGAGAATACGGGCGCACGGAACTTGCGCAACTTTATTTCCCTATGCTGAGATCAGACTCGGCATGGCGCAAAATGAAGGGATGGATTGAACTGAACAAAACATTGAAGAATGAACTCCTGCAGCTGGGATACAGGCCCACTGTCAGATCATTTACACCTCGTATGGTGGCAAGTATCTTTGAAGAACTGGGGGAGCCATAGACTCTCCTTTTTCCACTAAAAATCTCTCTCCTCTTTCCTCTTTCCTCTCTTTTCTAAAAATAACTGACAGTAACCTGCCATAACCTGCCATAACCTGCATTTCCAACATGAAATGTTGTATCTTTGCACTGTGAACCCCGAAATGTAAATAAAAAAAATACTTGATGACACCCCCCTTTCCCGAAGATTCTTGTATTAAGAAAAAAGACTGTTATGAGTAATATCAACGAAATCATGTCAAAGCACCTCATGGGGACGGCCACAGAAGAGGAAGAGGCCCTACTTAGGGAGTATGCCGACCCAGATACGGTCAGGGAAATCCTGCAAGCCGATGACCTGGCAGAACGCTACGATGCCTACTCGCAGGTAGATGTGGAGAAGGCATTGGAGAGCATTCTTCAGAGAGGAGAGAGGAAAGAACTGAGAGGAGAGAGAAAAGAGGAGAGAGGAGTGAGGAAAGAGGAGAGAAGAAAGGCTATATTCAGGATTGCCGCTGCCATTCTCGTTCTCGTTGTTGCCGGAGCGATGCTGTGGTACCGTCAATATACGAAAGTAACACCGCCGGAGCTGTCGGAAGCAGTACAGATGGCCATGAGGCAGAGCGACAGGAACGGGAAGTCGGAGGCTACGATCGACAAGTCTTTCCTGCCGGAGGAGATAGTCCGGGGTGAGTATGACCCGAAGGTGGTGCGCCACGGACAGGACAACGGTCAGGAGGGAGCAGGGCAGACAGCCGACAACAGCAGTATCTCGCAGACCTCCTTTCTCTATTCCAGTCTGACAAAGAACCAGCTGTTAGAAGCCCGACGCCTTACCACACGTCATGACAAGGAGTTCTGGCTGACGTTAGACGATGGCACGTTGGTGCACCTCAACTACAATTCCCGTCTGATCTATCCCGAGCGTTTCGGTCGTGACGACCGCAATGTCATTCTCGATGGTGAGGCCTATTTCATGGTGGCCAAGGATAAGAGTCGTCCGTTCATCGTGCATACCCCGCTGGGTGATGTGAAGGTGCTGGGCACGGAGTTCGTGGTGAACACAAACGATTTGAACGACCAGGATGAGCCTTCCACCACCATTACGCTGGTCAAAGGAAGCGTGAGCGTTACCCCCAACAGCGGGACGGAACGGGTGCTGAAGCCCGGACAGCAGCTCAAGCTGATGAACAACCAGCTGACGGTGAATGAGGTGGATACTACTCCCTTTGTCGCGTGGAACAACGGTACCTTCGTCTTCGAGAACTGTACGCTGATGCGACTGATGAGTGTCTTGTCAAAATGGTATGGCTACCACGTGACGTTCGAGAGTCTGCAGGCCCGTACGATACGCTTCACCGGCGAACTTGACAAATACAGCTCCATTGAACCGGCACTGGAGGCTATCGAGCAGGTGACGGGCTTGGATATCGAGCTGCATCAGAAGAGAATTATCATTAAGTAGTAATTCCATCATAACAACAAAATGAAAAAAGCTTTTTTTACCCTGATGCTCGTGGCATTTACCGTTGCGGTAAGTGGAGCAGTAAAGAAGACGAAGTTGCGCGTGCTCTATGTGGGTGGTCACTCGAATCTCGAGACCTTCGCCACTGATGTGGACAGCTTAGAGAATGTGCGCAGCATTCAGGAGCGCACGGCCTCGTTCGAGCAGTTCCTGAACGCGTATTTCACCACGGTGAAGGTGATTCCTGCCGAGGAGTACAACTACAAGATGTCGTACGACTACGATGTGACAGTGCTCGACGGTGAGCCTGAGCCTATCAAGGCAGCACAGAGTCTGAAAGACGGAGATCGCTACGTGAAGACCGTCTATGCCCAGTATTTCCCCGATGATTTCGACCGTCCTGTGGTGACGATCGCCGAGATGGGTGAGACCGTAGGACGGTATATGGGACTGAAGACCGACTGGTACTGTCTGTGCTTAGATGCCTGGGCACACCACATGCGCTTGCAGCACCCCATCTTCAAGGGACCGTACAAGGTGAATGTCACCTTGGAGAACAGACCCACTCCCGAGAGTGCGAAGGATTATGCGCCGATGGTGGGGGAGACCCTGCCCGACATCACACCGATGTGGAAGGTGAACAGCAAGGGATATATGACCCACAAGAATTTCAAGGTGGGGATGGTGAGCCGCCCCTGGGGCTTCGAAGACTCTCCTGAGGCAGAGTGGATCTCGGGCGGACTGAGCAGTAAGTCGATCGATGCCATGGCTTTAGGCCGTCACGGCAGCTTCTTCCACTGGGGATTCGCCGCCGCACCGATGGACATGACCGAGGAGGCCAAGCCGTTGCTGGCCAATGCCATCGTGTATATCTCGAAGTTCGCCGGACAGCATGTCATCGCACGGAAACTCCACGAGAACATCCCTACACGCATCGAGGCCAAGGAGAGTGCCTATCGTGTGACCAAGGAATGCTGGGAGTCGTATAAGAAGACCATTGATGACTTCAATAAACAGACGAAGCAATTGTCTGACTCGCTGAAGGCGGTACAGGCTGCCGGCGGGAAGATTGGTAAGATGGAACAGATGTACCTGCAGTGGCAGCCGCAGCCCACACCTTCGTATGAGGAATGGGTGCAGGAGAATGCCGGGGAGCTCTTTACACGGTTCGGACAGGACGAGAAAGCCTACGCTGCTTACTACACCGAAAATACACCTTATCTATATGGTACGCTCTATGACTATAACTTGAAACTCGATGAGGATGCCAAGAGTCTGGGACTGGCCAACAATGACAAACGACTCCTTGACAAGGCGATCACCCTGTGGGAGACGAACGAGGATGTGGCCAAAGGCAAGCGGATTCTGCAACGCTACACGCTGCTGCGCTACAAGACGGCTAAGGAATACCGTGACTGGTACCGCAAATACGAGAAGAAACTGTTCTTCACCGAGAGCGGTGGATGGCTGTGGCTGGTGGATTCACAGGACAAGAACGTGCCCGGCAACGACTACGGCGTGCTACACTATAATGAGATCCCTGAACAGAAGACACCAGCCATCAGCGGTGCGACCAACCGTGATAACCCCGTGCTGGTGTCGGGCGTGGTGAACGAGCTGGCGGGTGACGAGAAGGAACTGGTGATCCGCATGAAGATGCACAGAGGATTCCATGTCTATGGCTTCGTGGCAGAACAGGATCCCTATATCGCCACGACCTTCGATATCCAGACCACCGGCGACTACAAGAAAGTGGGCGACCTGCGGCTCCCTGCCTTCCGTGCCTTAGGTACCACGGGCACCACCGTCTATGAGGGCGACGTGCTGTTTAAGCAGCGCATCAAAGGCAGCGGCGAGGGCAGTGTGACCTGCACGGTGACCTACCAGACCTGCGATGACCATGCTTGTCTGCCGCCACGTGATGTCACCCTCACGTTCCAACTGAATAATTAACCCTACTATTTTATAAACTAACAAACCGAGAGAGTATGAAAAGAATCCAGAAAATGCTCATGCTGGTGATCTTTGGCCTATGGGTAGCGGCTCCGTGGAGTACGGCCCAGGCGCAGGATGCCAGTCAAAAGCCTGTGACAGTGAATTTCTCTTCTGTCACCGTAAAACAGTTCTTTGCTGAAGTGAAAAAGCAGACCGGTCTGAATTTTATCTATGATGCCGATCTCGCTCAGACGTGGCCGAAGATTACCATCAAGGCAAACAAGAAACCTGCCATTCAGGTAATCGACCAAGTGACCTCCCTAATCGAGTGCTCCTACTCCATCAAAGGGAATATCGTAACCATCACCAAACAGGAACAGAGTGGCCGACAGCGCACCATCAAAGGATATGTGCGTGATGAGAATGGACAGCCTTTGATCGGCGTACCTATCTGTATTGGTGAAACCCGTGTATGCACGGTGACAGACGTGGATGGCTTCTACTCGTTCAAAATCCCTGTAGAGAAGACCACTTTGAAATATTCGTATGTAGGTCTGGAGACTGTTTACGAGACCATTACACCAGGAAACAACGATCTCACCCACCATGTCACCCTGCACTCAGCCTTGCAGTTGGACGATGTGGTCGTGATCGGTTATGGTACGACCACCCGTAAGGACCTCACAGGGTCAGTCGCTACCGTTGATCCCACCGAGTTGATCAATGCTCCCGCCATCACCATCGATGATGCGCTGGCTGGTAAGGCCGCCGGTGTGCAAGTGACGAAGGCCGATGGATCTCCTGGTGGTGCCGTACGCATCCGTATCCGTGGTGGTGCCTCTTTGCAAGGTGGTGTCGATCCATTGTACATCATCGATGGCATCCCTACAGAGATCCAGAACAACTATATCAGTTCTACCGATGTGAACAACCCCGTGGAGTGGGACACCTATGGTGAGCAGGAAATGGGTGCTGTATCAGGAAACTTTATGCGAGGCTTGAACAGTCTGGCTGGCTTGAATATCAATGATATCGAGACGATCACCATCATGAAAGATGCCTCTGCCACCGCTATCTACGGATCGAAAGCCGCCAACGGTGTGGTGATTATCACTACCAAGCGCGGTCGCCGTGACCAGAAGCCAACCTTCAATGTAAGCTACTCACTGGGTATCAGCAACCCCGTGAAAGAGAAACTTCTGAATGGAAACCAGTATATGCAGGCTTTTGAGAGTGCCATCAACAGCAGTAATACGAACCTTCAAAACAGTATCAATGAAGGTGTATTGAATGCTGGCAGGGCACAGAACTATATAGACAGTAACACAAAACTGCTCAACGACGTGAAAAACTATGTAGCACAGCATGGTAATGCCAATACTGACTGGCTTGATCTGATTCTGCGCACAGGTATCACTCATAATGTTGACTTCTCAGTGTCGGGTGGTGGTAATGCTTCACGCTACTACACTTCGTTCTCATACAACAAACAGGAGGGAACGATGATTGGCACCGACTTCAACCGTATGACGGGTAACGTAAGCATGGACAATGACATCACCAGTCGTTTCCGTACGTATGTGAAGATGAATCTGAGTTATGCGAAGAACAATATTAACAGTGGTATCTACGGACAGGCTGTCTCGGCGCCTCCTATCCTTCCGGCATATAATGCCGACGGTTCGTTTGCTGACTACTCCGCTATCGGTGGCGTGAGCTCTTCTTATGTGGGATACCAGAATCCGATGGCCGTATCTTCCTCTACCAACCGTGCCAAGACCTATGGCTTCAAGGGGTCGGTGAGTGGAGAGTATGAGATTATCCATGACCTGAAGTTCAAGTCAACGTTATCACTCAGCTATACCAATTACAACCAATTGAACTATGTGCCCAGTTACGTGCTCACCAGCAGCTACTATGGTGCAGAAGACAATGGCGGCGGTCGTGGCACTCAGGCACAGTCAACATCAATTGGTACTTTCTGGGAGAACACGCTCACCTACAACAAACAGTTTAACGAGTATCATGCCCTGAATGCTGTGATCGGTCATGCCTGGGAACAGGACAAGAGTGACTATTTCTCTGCTTCAGGAAAAGGATATCCTGATGACGACTACCTGAATAACCTCAGCTCTGCGGCTATCGCAGCACAAGTTGCAGGTTCGAATCCTTCGGCAAAGTCGTCACTGCTCTCGTTCTATGGTCGTGCCAACTACACACTGATGGATCGTTACCTGTTCACCTTCACCGGACGTTCTGATACTTCATCGAAGTTCGCCAAGTCGCATCGGACTGGTTTCTTCCCCTCGGGGGCTTTGGCATGGCGCATCTCACAGGAGCCTTTCCTGCGTGACGTGAAATGGATTGATGAGATCAAATTGCGCGGTAGTATCGGTAAAACAGGAACGCAGAACATCGGAAACTGGATGTTCCTTTCACTCTTCTCTCCTGATTCCTATGCGGGAAAGAGTGCGCTCTACCCTTCTCAGCTTGGAAATGACGATATCCGCTGGGAGAGTACAGTCCAGAAAGACCTCGGTCTTGACTTCTCGTTCTTCAAGGGCCGCTTAGGTGGTACCATAGCCTATTACTATAAGGTGACCGACGGCGCCCTGTTGGCTGTTACACCTGCACCCTCCAGTGGCTTTAGCTCGGTTATCAGTAACATTGCCAAGATCCGTAATCAGGGATGGGAGGTTGAACTGAATGGTGAGATTATCCGCACGAAAGATTTCCGTTGGTCTGCAGCCTTGAACATCTCACACAATGAGTCGATGGTGAAGAAGATCCTCGATGAGCAGTTTACCAGTGCCACTGACCGAAAGGCTCTGAACATGGGAACCAGCCTGATTCGTGAAGGCGAGTCTTTAGGCTTACTCTGTGGACGAAAAGCCGATGGTATCATCAAGACGAAGGAGGAACTGGCTGCCTACCGTGAGCAGTTCGCTTACTGGACCTCATTCTATCCTGACATGGGTATCGGTTCTACGAAATTAGCACTTGATGAGACAGGTTTCTATTATGAAGATGTGATTGGTAACTGCACGCCCGACTTTTACGGTGGTTTCACCAACACATTCAACTATAAGAACTGGTCGCTGATGGCGGCGTTCACTTTCTCTTACGGTAATGACTTGATCTATCAGAAGGATGTTACAGACATGTGCTTCAACTCCCTGTCGAACCGCAGTACACGTGTGCTCGATGCCAGTAGCGCTGATCACTTCAATGGCAACTCGCTCAGTTCGTACAACAGTACGATGTTCTTGACCAACCTGAATGTCTATGATGCTTCTTACCTGAAATTACAGACTCTTTCGCTGGCCTATAATTTCTCTGCCAAGGTACTGAAGAAACTGAAGCTGAATAATCTGCAAGTATATGCTACAGCCAGCAATGTGTTCACAATCACCAGTTATCCAGGTCCCGATCCTGCTGTGAGCGACGATCCTTATACCATCAGTGGCGGTGGTCGTGACATCTCTTCCTACCCCACGGTGAAGAGCTATTCATTTGGCATACGCCTGGGATTCTAAACCATTCAAGAAATAACTATTAAGAATAAAGAGTTAAGATGAAAAAGAATAAGATATACAAGGTGATGAAAGCTGTTACAGTTTGTATGCTTCTCACCCCCTTCTTCCTGACGGTAACGGGTTGCAGCGACCAGCTCAATGAACTACCCAGTCAGTCGAAGGTTGACGGTAACCTGGTGGTTGACCAACGTAGTGCCACGGTGGCCTTGAACGGTATCTATTATACCTTTGCCATGTGCGGCACAGACTACTACGATGTAAAGTCAACACGCTGCTCTCAATGGTATGAGATTATTCCTGCCGACTTTGCAGGAACTGCGATTTACTATCAGGGGGCCTATCTCTTAGAGACCCATAATGCTATTTCTTTGTCACGATATGGCTCCTATCTTTGGGATTCCTTTTTCGGCACGCTCAATGCTGCCAATACTGTGATTGATCAGGTGGGCGATGCCCCCGACAGTTATTTCACGGGAAACAAGAAAAACGAGATTCTTGGTGAGGCCTATGCTATGCGCGCACTGTCTTTCTATAACATTCTGCGCTTCTATGGCTACTCATGGGATGTGAACAGCCCTTACGGTGTTATCCTACGTACCAAGCAGAGTAAGGCTACCACATTGCCTTTGGAACGCAGCAATGTGAAAGATACTTACGAGCAAATCATCTCCGACCTTGACTTTGCCATCGCCAACGCACCAGCACAGAATGAACCTTATTACATGACCAGTTGGGCTGCCAAGGCATTGAAAGCACGTGTGCTGATGATGAGAGGACAAGGTAACGACTATCAGGATGCTGCAACCCTTTGTGCTGACATCATCAACAACGGTCCGTATGCATTGGAAGATAACTATGCAGACATTTTCCATGTCAAAGGCTTGAAGAGTGCTGAGGTGATTTTCGGTATCCAGCCTAAGGAGAATCAGTCAGACGTGAAGGAGTCATACTACTATCGTAACTCCGCACAATATTTCCCTACCGACAATCTCCTTGCT
The DNA here is from genome assembly GCA_002361535.1 of Prevotella sp. UBA3294. Classification (GTDB taxonomy): domain Bacteria; phylum Bacteroidota; class Bacteroidia; order Bacteroidales; family Bacteroidaceae; genus Prevotella. The sequence goes on along the minus strand of DETG01000069.1, from coordinate 40,871 downwards.
CTCTATGAAAATGACCCGCGCAAAGAACAGATGTTTAAAGGTGAACCTGCAGAGCAGATCGGAATACGTGATGATGGCAGTTATTATATCTATTATGATGACAAATATACGATCTGTAAGCATATCAACCCTCTTACCTTCGCTACCGATGAGTTAGAGGAGACACAGTATCAGATCCGACTCTCAGAGGTCTATCTGCTCCGTGCTGAGGCTTTGGCACGTACAGGAAATCTCACGGAGGCAGGTTCTTTGCTCAAGACTGTGATGTCGAAGGCTGGCATTACCGATTTCTCTGCTGTAGATGCTGCCACTACCCAGGAGGCGATGATGCAGCAAATCTTTAACGAGGGTATCAAGAACTTATCGTTTGAATGTGGTCTGGAACATGATCTGATGCTTCGCTTCCCGGAAAGCATCACGCTGAAGTTCAACCCTGCCTATGCTCAGAAAGAGTATAACGTGTTTGCCATCCCCTCTGATGAGTTCAAGTATAACAACAAACTCACTGAGGCAGACCAGAACCCGGGATTCTCTGTAAGCCAATGATTCTTCAACAGAAAGTGAAGGATATTATACAATGATTATGATAGGAAACTTCATGAAAAGACTATTCTGTGCGGCTGCCCTTGTGACAGCCTGCACTTTAGTTCATGCGCAGGGCACCTATACCCTTAAAGGCACCGTAAAAGGCGGTGAAGGAAAGATTGTGTTCAAAGTGGAGAGCGATGAGCAACTGGATCAGAAACTCGCCGAGATGATGCCGTAAACTTGTATATGAAGTTCAAGATACTGTTTGTGTGCCTCGGTAATATCTGCCGTTCTCCGGCTGCTGATGGCATCATGCGCCATCTCACCGAGGAACGTGGGGTGGATCATCTGTTTGAAATCGACAGTGCTGGTATCGGCGCATGGCATGTGGGACAGCTCCCGGATAAGCGGATGCGCGACCATGGTGCCCTGCGGGGGTATCTGTTCAATCATCGGGCACGACAGGTGAGACGTGAGGATTTCGATCATTTCGACCTCGTGGTGGGGATGGATGATGAGAATACCTATAACTTGCGTCGTATAGCGGGAACACCAGCGCATATCAAAAAGATACGCTGTCTGGCTGACTACCTGCGCCGTCACCCAGGACAGAAAACAGTCCCTGATCCCTATTACGGAGGTAGCGCCGATTTCGAACTCGCCCTCGATTTGATAGAGGATGGGTGTGCAGGATTGCTGGACGAACTTCTTTAATACCTACTTTTAGGTATGCAGACAGAAAGTGCAAATTACTCATTATTGGGTATTGTGCACTTTTTCTTTTTACTGTACTTTTGCACCACATTATTGAGATAGCGCGTATTCCCTATATGTAGGTTTGGCGCAAATAAGGTAAAAGAACAGTATTCAATGAAGCGTATATCATTTGTCTTAATCTGTATCTTGGCTGTTGCTTTCTGGACAAGCACGGCCAAGGCTCAGGAGTCTGCTGCTGACAGTGTGATGCAGCATGTCAAAGGTAACCGTTTGAGTGTGGGCGGCTATGGCGAGGTGGCCATGAGCCGCAATTTCTATAGTGATAACGTTTATCGGTATTCCAAGGCTGGTCAGTATAAGAACGATCCGAGTCATGGACGTTTCGATATTCCCCATGCCGTGATCTATTTAGGATACGACTTCGGCAAGGGCTGGACCATGGGCACGGAGATCGAGTTTGAACATACAGGGACAGGCAGTGCCGTGGAACAGGAGTTCGAGGAAGCTGGAGAATGGGAACAGGAAGTAGAGAAAGGTGGTGAGGTGGAACTGGAGCAGTTCTGGCTGCAGAAGAGTTTCTCGCGTGCTGCCAATATCCGCGTGGGACATATCGTCGTGCCCGTAGGACTGAACAATGCTCATCATGAGCCGCTGAATTTCTTTACGGTATATCGCCCCGAGGGTGAGAACACGATTCTTCCTTCTACCTGGCATGACACTGGTATCAGCTTCTGGGGACGTAGTGGTGATTTCCGTTATGAGGTGCAGCTCACTGCCGGCTTGGATGCTTTTAAGTTCAGTCGTGACGGATGGGTGCACAACGGTGCCGGTTCATCATTTGAATATAAGGTGGCAAACAAGTATGGATTCTCTGCCCGTTTAGACAACTATAGCATTCCTGGTTTGCGCATCGGCGTGAGCGGTTATTATGGGAAGTCTATGCATAATACCTATCCTCATGATATGGAGGGTGAGACTTCAGATGGCGTAAAGAAAGCCAACGATGGTGTGAAGGGTCAGGTGGCTATCGGTTCCATTGACTTCACATTCAACCGTTATAACTGGATCGTCAGAGGACAGGCCGACTATGGCTATGTGGGTGATGCCGTGGAGATCAATACCATTAAGCGTACACGCGCCAAGGTGAGCAATGCCCCTTATAGCAGTATGCCAGTGGCAAAGAATGCTGTGGCCCTCGGCATCGAGGCCGGATACGATATCTTCTCGCAGATCACAAAACTGCGCCAGGATCAGCAGAAACTGTATGTCTTCGGACGTTACGAGCATTACAATCCCTATATTCCATCGGCTCAGCAAGCCGGTTATCAGTTCACTGAAAAGAACCGTATCGTGGGGGGTATCAACTATTTCCCCATCAAGCAGATTGCTATCAAAGCAGAATACTCACATCGAATGCTGAAGAGCCAGTACAACAACGAACCCAGCATTAACATCGGTATTGCCTATGAGGGATTCTTCCTATAAGTCGATGCACGGTGAACGTGGAATGATTACACATCAACAATTATAATCCGTTTAAAAATGAAAAAGGTTTTTAAGTATGCGCTGCTTTTCGCAGCCGCTGCCATCACCACGATGACATTCACTGCATGTAGCAGCGATGATGATGATGACAAGAACGATGACACAACGCCATCAGCAAATGTGCAGGCTATTCAGGCTCTTTCGAAGCAGTATGTGGAGAATGTGGTGTATCCTACATACACCAATCTGGCCAATGCCACAGAGATGCTCTATGATCAGCTGGATGCCGCTAAAGGGAAGTTCCGTGCAGGAACACTCACTCAGGGTGACATCAACACGATCTGTAGCACCTTCTTCAGCGCACGTGCTTACTGGGAAGCATCAGAGGCTTTCCTCTATGGTCCGGCTACCACATTTGGTATTGACCCCCATATCGACACATGGCCACTCGACCTTGATGCACTGGCTGTCGAACTGAGTAATGCCAATAAGGTTGCGATGCTCGATAATGGCGATGACGGTATTGCGTATGCTGCCGCCAAACTCGGACAGGAGCTGTTAGGCTTCCATGGCATCGAGTTCATCATCTTCCGTGATGGTGAGAACCGTACTCTCGCTTCACTTCAGACCAATGAGAGTGATGCCGCCTTCACAGCTATCAAAGCACAGGTGACTGGTGAACAAGAACTGGTATATGCCACTGCTGTGGCTGGTGACCTCCGTGACCGCTGCTTCCAGCTTGAAGTGGCATGGCGTGGAGAGAGTGCTGCCAAGTCTCATCAGGACCGTGTGGAGGAACTGGAGTTAGAGACACAGGTTACTTCTAACTATTATGGAGAGAATATCCTCAAAGCTACACAGGTAGGAAGTACTTTCATGACCTGGCAGGAGGTGTTGGTGACTATTTTCGACTCTGGCTGCTCGAATATCGCTGCTGAGGTAGCTAACACCAAGATGGGTACGGCCTATACTGGTGAAGATGCCAACTACATCGAGTCGCCCTATAGTCATAAGTCGTTCACCGACTTCTACGACAATATCATGAGCATCAAGAACTCACTCTACGGTGGGATAAACCTCTCTACCCCCAACAGTGCTTCGGCAATGGCTTTCATGCAGTCGGCTAACCCCTCGTTGGCTGCCTCTATGAGCTCTGCCCTCGAAGGTGCTCTTTCTGCCCTGACAGCATGTCAGACAGGTTCTGCCTTTGTGGTGGATCCGACAGCTGCGAAGGTGAAAGTTGCCATGGATGCCATCAATGCACTGGATGACCAGTTACAGGCAGGTGCTGCATGGGCTGCAACCGTTAGGTAAATTGTAGTTCCGACTGGCACCTCTGAAGGTGACAGATGATGATATTAGACAACGGGAAGTTGTGTCACGGTGAGCTCGCTTGCTATGACGCAACTTCTTGACGGTTAAGAAAAAAAACATATAAACAATTACATTATGAATATCTCTAAGAATTACAACATGTTGATCCTCAGTGGATTGCTTTGCTTCTCACTGACATCGTGTAAAGACGATGACCCCACATTTACTCAGGAGGACACCAGTGGACCCGAGGTGAACTACATCGGAAAGAAGGTTGGTAACTTCCTCGCAGAGGAGTGGTATCCCGGTGGCGATCTGGGTACGACCGACAATGTCTCGGCAGGGTGTTACGAGGATGAGGCTCCTGTCGTAGCACAGATGGGACTCATGGATGCTTTTAACAAGGGAGAAACCTTCTTTGAACGTAACTACAATACCGGAACGCCGCCTTTCAACGGCTTAGGACCGGCTGCAGTGCGTAAGTCTTGTCTTGACTGTCACCCCGCCTATGGTCATGGAAAGCGCGTTGACCGCTATACTGCGTCGTGGGGTAACGGCTATCTGCTGGTCGTGTATCACCCCATAGCACCTGGCAGTGATGATGGTCCGTATGTGGCCGAGGTGACGGGAATGCCTCAGACCATTGCTACCTCACCATTCCTTGCACCTATTGATGAGGATCAGATCGATTTGCAATGGAAGACGCTCGCCTCCATGGAGAGTGGAATCCCCATGACCTTCCCCGATGGAGAGAAATACGAACTGATCTATCCTGAACTCAATATTCCGGAAAGTGCCTTCAACACCAATCCTACACCTTATCAAACCGGTGATGTGGCATTCCGACTGGAGAGTACGATCGGCATTATCGGTACCGGACTGATTGATGCCATCCCCGATGATTCCATCAAGGTACAGTATCAGCGTGAGGCTGCTGCCGGTGTGGATCTGAATCCCGCCATGTGGGACAAGAGTACGAACGACTGGGCTGCTTCAGCTCTTTACACGGCCAATGGTGTCAACCGCATTAAGAAATTTACTTATGCCTGTACTCGTGGATCTTTGCAAGACGGTGCCGGTGCTAATGCTATCTGGAACATCACGAATGTGAGCCGCAGCGACCGCCCCTACCTCTATTCTACCAATGCCTGGGCAAAGAAGATGAGTGAGACACCCTCTGTGATCGCAGCTATCAAGGCCAATCCCTCTTCACCTTATTATGCTGATGGTACAGATGAAGGTATCGCAGAGGCAGTGAATGGACTGCTTTCCCCGGGAACGAATCAGTTTGACAATCCATGGCATAACTTCGAGCCGGAGATGAGCGACCAGAATTTCTGGGCTTTCATGGTATGGCATCGCGGCTTGGCTATTCCTCGTGCACGTAATCTGAACGATCCTGAGGTACAACGCGGCAAGGAGGTATTCAATCAGATTGGCTGTCAGTATTGCCACCGTGCCAAGTGGCAGACTACCAAGGATGATTTCTGGGCACCCAGTATCATTACCTCGAACAACCTGAATCTTCCCACATACAAGAATCAGACCATCTATCCCTATACCGATATGGTGCAGCACCGTCTGTATATGAAAAACGGTATCCATGGGTCATGGTGCCGTACCACTCCGTTGTGGGGACGTGGACTGTCGAAGATCAATACCGGAGCAGAAGACCGCCTGCACGACTGTAGGGCACGTAACGAGATCGAGGCTATCATGTGGCATGGATACAGCAAGAACTCTGATGCTTATGACAGTACGCTGAAGTTCTACAACTTGCCAAAAGCCGACCGTGATGCGGTGGTGAAGTTCCTACGTTCTATCTAAACCGTCATGAAGAAGATTCTTTTTACCCTTTATATCGTAGTGATTCTCTGTATGGGAACTGCTACCTTTGTTGAGAAGTTCCAAGGTACGACATTTGTCTCCACCCATATCTATGGGGTGTGGTGGTTTTCTGCCTTGTGGGCATTACTTACCGCCTTTGCCATTGGCTGGTTTGTGAAGCAAAGGGTAAAAAGATTCTTTGTGGTGATGCTTCACCTCTCCTTTGTGGCGATCCTTGCTGGAGCATTGCTCACCCATCTCACAGGACGTCAGGGAATGATGCACCTGCGACTCGGTATGACATCCCAGTCTTTTTATGAAAGGGTGGGGGATGAGGTTCAAGAGTACCAACTGCCATTCAAGGTCAGACTGGATCGCTTTGAGGTGAAATACCACGAGGGGACAAATGCCGCCTCCGACTACATCTCTTCTTTTACGGTGACTGACGGAAAGGGTCAATACAAGGGGGCGGTATCAATGAACAATATCTACACCCATCATCAAATCCGTCTGTACCAGAGCAGTTACGATGATGATGGGAAAGGCAGCTACCTCAGTGTGAACAGCGATCCTTTTGGTATCCCTGTCACCTATACCGGCTATGCCTTGCTCTTCATCTCTCTGATCTGGATGCTTTTCGACCCTAAGGGTTCCTACCAGTCTGTGGCTAAGGCATTGAAGAGGAGACATGAGAACGAAAAGAGAAAGGGGGATAGAGTAAGGAAGATGGTAGATAGAAACGAGAGAAAACGTTATCTGTATCCTCTTGCTATTATCCCTATAGTCATTCTCGTCGTATCCCTTGCCATATTCCTACCTGACAAAAAGGAAGAGCAGAAGCTTCCGACACTTCCTGCAGAGACCGCAGCAGAGTTCGGTAAACTGAATATTCTGTATAATGACCGTATCTGTCCGCTGCAAACATTTGCCATCGACTTCACTAAGAAACTCTATGGCAAGCGTCATTACAAAGATTATACAGCTGAGCAGGTCCTCACAGGCTTTATCTTCTTCGGAGAAGAATGGAGCAAGGAGCCTCTCATCAAGATGAAGAATGGTGTACTTCGGAACACTTTGCAACTGCCAAAATATTGTGCAGTGAATACTTTTTTCAATTCAACGATGGGAGGATATATTCTTGGGCCTTATATCCAGGAATACTATCAGGGCAATAATGACAAGTTTCATCAAGAGGTGGCTAAGATCGATGACAAACTGCAGTTGGTGATGGATCTGCGTCGTGGGAAGTTGCTGAAAGTGTTCCCCTATCAGTCGGTGTGGTATGGTCCTACTGGAAAATATCCTGCTGATATGGAGGCAGAGCGGCAACAGTATATGAGGAATATCTTCTCTATCCTGAATCAGGAAGCACACGAGGGGAATTTCTCTGAGATGAACGAGGCCATCGCAAAGATGCAGAAATATCAAAGCACCTATGGTGGGAATACCATTCCCTCAGAAACGAAGATCGCGGCAGAGCGGATCTATAACCGCATCCCCTTTGCCACGATCCTTTTCATGCTGAACCTCACCATGGGGTTCCTGTGCTTGCTGCTTGTGTCACGTTACCCACGACTTGTCTCCTTCATCCTCGTCCTGTCGTTCCTTGCCCTTACAGTCTGTCTGGCTCTACGGTGGATCGTCTCTGGTACGATACCGATGTCGAATGGGTATGAAACGATGTTGCTTATGGCATGGATGATCATGCTGGTGACACTCTTCACATGTCGTTATTTCCCACCGATACTGTCGTTTGGCTTTCTGATGTCAGGATTCTTCCTATTGGTGAGCCATATCTCACAGATGGATCCGCAAATCAGTCACCTGATGCCTGTTCTGGCCTCACCGCTCCTCACTCTCCACGTGAGCATTATCATGATGGCTTTTGCCTTGCTGGCCCTCACCTTTATCTGCGGCATAGCTGGGACTGTCTCCCATCACATCCCCTCCCTGACATCACATACCACCTCCATACACCTTCTCTCGCAGCTCTTCCTCTATCCGGCTCTTACCTGTCTGGGATGGGGAATCTTTTTAGGTGCCATCTGGGCAAATGTGTCGTGGGGAACCTATTGGAGCTGGGATCCTAAGGAGGTGTGGGCTCTTATCACGTTTATGGTGTATGCCGTGGCTGTGCATCATCGTTCCATCTCATGGCTCAGGAATCCCCTTCACTACCATCTGTATGTCATCTTCGCTTTCCTGACGATCCTTATGACTTACTTCGGTGTGAACTATTTCCTTGGTGGTATGCATTCCTATGCGTAATCATAAAATAAAAGGTCTTTTTCGCTCGGAAAAGCAAAAAAAATTTTGCTTTTCTCTCACTTATTAGTACCTTTGCACCCATGAAAAAGAAATTATCTGACAACGTTTATGCTGAGATCAGCTGCTTCGACAACGGCTTGGAGGTAACGGAGTATCATGTGATGCTCCATGTGAGCGACGGGTTGTTGAACTTTCGTGACCAGCTAACGGCTATCGATCAGGCTTACACCTGTTTGCTGCGAGACCATCTCCAGGGGGCAAAAACGGTGTTCAAACGCTACTTTCTCAGTGATGCCTATAACCAAGCAAACGATGTCGTCTCTGTGGAACTCGACTATGCTGACTATGCGCTGTCGATTATTCAGCAGCCACCCCTCGATGGAACAAAGGTGGCCGTGTGGGCCTATCTCCAGACCCATGTCCAGACTCGTGCCCTGCATAGCGGTTTGCATGAGGTGACTCATGGCAGCTACCGTCATCTGTGGAATGCCAGTGCCCATAACCTGGCCAAGAACTCTGAATATCAGACCCGCTTGTTGCTCAATGAGTATATCATGCAGTTGATGCAGGAAGGATGTAAACTCTCTGACAATTGTATCCGTACGTGGTTCTTCGTAAATGATGTCGATAACAATTATCCGGGAGTGGTGAAAGCCCGCAATACAGTGTTCTTCACACAGAACCTGACCGATGAGACCCATTTCATCGCCAGTACGGGTATCGGGGGCCGACAGGCTGATGCCCATGTCCTTTCACAGATGGATAACTATGCCGTAGATGGCATCCAACAGGAACAGATCCATTTCCTTTATGCTGCCGATCATTTGAACCGCACCAGCGACTATGGTGTGAGCTTCGAACGCGGTACCTATCTTGACTATGGAGACCGCCGTCATGTCTTCATCTCGGGTACGGCCAGTATCAATAACAAGGGAGAGATTGTGCATCCTGGAGATGTCGCCGCACAGACACGTCACATGTGGAGTAATGTAGAGGCTTTGCTCAATGAAGCGGAGTGCACCTTTGACGAGGTAAAACAGATGATTGTTTATCTGCGTGATATCTCCGACTATCATATTGTAAAGGCTCTTTACGACGAGCATTTCCCCGATAAACCCAAGGTGTTTGTCAATGCCCCCGTATGCCGTCCGGGATGGCTTGTGGAAATGGAGTGTATGGCTATCAAAGAGATACACAACGATTCCTTTGCCCCGTTCTGATGTGAGCACTTGATTTTGCCAACTGTATTGAGCAATTGGAAAACGTGTGCTCGCATTCTTTCTCGATGATTATTAAAAATAATTAAATCGTTAGCAATTCAAAAGACGTTTGTTTTCAAGATAGGTAAATTCGCCGTATCTTTGCATTCGCATTATTCATATAATGTGTATTGCTTGAATACACAGATGATTTTTTATCACATTTAAATATAAAGTAATTATGAGAATCGAAAAAGTTCATGCAAGAGAAATCCTCGACTCAAGAGGTAACCCGACTGTGGAGTGTGAAGTAACATTGGAGAATGGTGTGATGGGGCGCGCTGCCGTACCCTCTGGTGCCTCTACCGGTGAGAATGAGGCTCTGGAGCTTCGTGACGGTGACAAGGGACGCTATTTAGGCAAGGGCGTGTTGAAGGCCGTTGAGAATGTGAACAACATCATCGCTCCCGCCTTGAAGGGTGACTGCGTGTTCGATCAGCGTGGTCTTGACATGAAGATGCTTGAGCTTGATGGTACACCCACCAAGAGCAAGTTAGGTGCCAATGCCATCCTCAGCGTATCATTGGCTGCTGCTCAGGCTGCTGCAAAGGCGCTGAACATTCCTCTCTATCGTTATATTGGTGGCTGTAACAGCTACACTATGCCCCTTCCGATGATGAACATCGTGAACGGTGGTGCTCACTCTGATGCTCCTATCGCTTTCCAGGAGTTCATGATCGGCCCGGTAGGTGCTACCTCTATCAAAGAGGCTGTGCGCATGGGTGCTGAGGTGTTCCATAACCTCGCCAAGCTGCTGAAAGCTCGTGGCCTTTCTACTGCTGTAGGTGATGAGGGTGGTTTCGCTCCCAACTTCAATGGCATCGAGGATGCTCTCGATACCATCATGGAAGCTATCAAGGCTGCTGGTTATGAGCCAGGAAAGGATGTACGTATCGCTATGGACTGTGCTGCATCTGAGTTCGCTGTTTGCGAGGATGGCAAGTGGTTCTACGACTATCGTCAGCTGAAGAACGGTAAGAAGAAGGATCCTAACGGCAAGAAACTCTCTGCCGAGGAGCAGATCGCTTATCTGGAGCAGCTCATCGACAAGTATCCTATCTACTCAATCGAGGATGGTCTTGACGAGAATGACTGGGAGAACTGGGTGAAACTCACCGAGAAGGTAGGCAGCAAGTGCCAGTTGGTGGGCGACGATCTCTTCGTGACCAACGTGAAGTTCTTGGAGAAGGGTATCAAGATGGGTGCTGCCAACAGTATCCTGATCAAGGTGAACCAGATCGGATCTCTTACTGAGACCCTCGATGCCATTGAGATGGCACACCGTCACGGATATACCACCGTTACCTCACACCGCTCTGGTGAGACAGAGGATACCACGATTGCTGACATCGCCGTGGCTACCAACAGTGGTCAGATCAAGACCGGTTCACTTTCTCGTACCGACCGTATGGCTAAGTACAATCAGCTCATCCGTATCGAGGAGGAGCTTGGCTGCACCAGCAAGTACAAGTACGCAAAGTTGAAATAATCAATTCAACGATTGATTATCTTTTCATATTGGCTCTTGGCCCTCGGGTCAGGAGCTTTTTTGTGTGAATTAAGGTAAAACATTCGTTTATGTCAGTGAATCTTCGTATTTTTGCATCTCTATAAACAATAAAACTGTTCAATAAGATGAAAACGGTAATTGGCATTGACGTGGGTACCAGTACCACGAAGATCGTCGGACTACGTAACGGCGAAGTAATCTCACCTATCCGTATCAGGGCCACTGACCCTGTAACCTCCCTATACGGTGCCTTCGGAAAATATCTTCATGAGAATGGCATTGACCTCAAGGAGGTGGAGCAGGTGATGCTGACGGGTGTGGGAAGTGCTTATGTGAACGAGCCTATTTACGGTCTGCCCACCCAGAAAGCCGAGGAATTTATCGCCGACGGCTTAGGAGCACGCTATGAGTCGAAGCAAGACCGGATGTTGGTGGTGAGCATGGGAACGGGAACGTCGTTCGTTCAAGTTGACGGTGATCAGATCAAACATATCGGTGGTATGGGTATCGGTGGTGGCACCCTCAAGGGTCTGGCTCATCTGCTTCTCGGTACAGACGATATCAAGCATGTGGCGCATCTGGCAGAGAATGGCAATATCGCCAATGTGAACCTCCAGATCGGTGACATCAGTGCTTTGCCTCTGCCTGGTCTGCCCTTAGATGCGACAGCTTCCATCTTCGGTAACGTGAAGACCACTGCCTCACAAGAGGATATAGCAGCCGGCTTGATCTGTACCGTGGTGCAAACCATTGGCTCGGCCACTTATCTCTCTTCGTTAGGCATTGGCATCAAGGACTTTGTGATGATCGGTAACCTCACGCTCCTCCCTCAGTGTAAGTTGATTTTCCCAGAGATGGAGAAGTTGTATGGGGTGCGCTATATCATTCCTAAGTACTCTGAGTTCTGTACCGCCATCGGAGCAGCACTATGCTATACTAAAAATTGATTCCTACGTTCAGTGTCAGTGCACTGTTCTTACTGGTGTCAAAGTCGTCATGACAGATATTAGCCAGTCCTAAGTCGTAGCTGATCTCTGCGTAGAACATATCAAACTGAAGGCCACATCCTGTCTTCAGTCCGCCATCGAAACGTTGGAAGGAATAGGGATTGTCGGAGAACGAGCTGTAGGCAGAGCGTTCGCCGAAGTCCTTAATCTTTCCACCAACGCCGCAGGCCAGATAGCCACCGAGGAACGGCTGGATGGAGAAGTCGCGGTCGATATCAATTCGGTACTTCATCACTAACGGCATCTCTAAGTAGTTCAGCTGATAGGTGAATTTGTCACCACCTACTTTACCTTTACCGCCTTTCTCTGTATAATAGAGACCTGTCTCTAAATACAATGGGGTATGAGGCACCACGGCAAAGCCTGCTGCCACACCTGCGTTCAGACCAGTTTTTATACTGCTCCCATCCAGATAGATGTCATCACTGTTCACGGTGCTGAACGTCGGGCCTAAGCGGAAGCCGAAATAGGCATCGTTGTTCCAGTAGGTGCTGCGGTGGTTGCGCTGACTGTAATCGAGACGACCTTGGCGGGGGTTGTAATACCTGCTGTGACGATAACTCTGTGCCTGAAGTGGCAAGACAGTGAGTACACTGAGCATTGCCAGGATGATTATCTTCTTCATTTCCATTTCTATTTTAGGGTTACTACTCTGTTATCGTTGGCAAAATAACAGAAAAAATACCAATTGCCTATCAGGTTTTTTCCTAAAAACGAAGGGGAAATCCCTATTTCCCGAAAGGAGACTCTCTCATTTTGTCAAAAATTTCTAAAAATCCAGGAATATATTTGCAGACTCCATGATAATTATGTATCTTAGTACCGTCAAAACGATATAACTTAAAACTACTGACTTTTATGACAACATACAACAAAGAGAACTTCTGTGTGATTCTGGCAGGTGGTAGGGGACGCCGTTTGTGGCCATGTAGCCGGGCAAGGAAACCCAAACAATTTGTTGATTTCTTTTCTACTGGGCGCACGCTGCTTCAAGGAACCTTCGACAGAATATCGAAGCTGATCCCCATAGAGAACATCTATGTGAGTACCAACCACGAATATGCGCATTACGTGATGGAGCAGCTGCCTGAGATGCCGCCCGAGAACGTGCTCAGTGAGCCCATCCATCGGAACACCGCCCCCAGTGTGGCATGGGCCACCTATCGTGTATGGCGCCGATGCCCCCAGGCCCGTCTGGCCGTGGTGCCCTCTGACCAAGCTGTTTTTAAGGAGGAACGGTTCCTGGATAATATCAGCAGGGGACTGGATCTGGTTGCCGACCACGACATCGTTCTGACGATGGGTGTGAAACCTACGCGTCCAGAGCCTGGCTATGGTTATATACAAATCGGTAATCCTACCCCTGATGACTTAGTCTTTGAGGTGAAGTCGTTTACGGAGAAACCCGACAGGCAGTTTGCTCAGATGTTTATGGAGAGTGGCGAGTTTCTTTGGAACACTGGTCTGTATCTGTCGAATGTGCGACACATGCGTGACTGTCTGCATCGTATCTTCCCAAAGGTACTGCGGCAGATTGATGAAGAGCGTGAGGTGACCTTGGAAGAGGAGCTGCTGTTCATTCAGGAGAAGTTCCCATCGTATCCCAATGTGTCTATCGATTCTGGGCTTCTTGATAGCAACGACTCTGTCTATGTGATGAATTGTGATTTCGGCTGGGCCGATTTAGGCATGTGGCACTCTATCTACGAAGGTATGAAGAAAAGCGATGATGATAACGTGGTGATTGGAAGTCAGGTTCTCATTGAGAACAGCCGTGATAATATCATCAAGCTGCCTTCCGACCACATGGGAATCATCCACGGTCTTGAGGGCTTCATCGTGGCAGAGCAAGGTAATGTGTTATTGATCTGTAAAAAAGAAGACTCCTCCGCACTGATCAGGAAATACACCAGTGAGGTGCAGATCAAGTATGGGGAGGAGTATATTTGATCGTTATTTTAGAGGAGAGAGGAGAGAGGAAAGAGGAGAGGTTACAAACTCTCGAACTCTTTGAGGATTCTGCTGGAAATCTCCTTGAACTCCTCTTCCGAGAGTTTCAGTTTCGGGTTACTGAAAAGCATGTCCTTCTCGCTCTGCATCGGGACGAGATGAATATGTGCGTGGGGCACCTCCAGACCGAGCACGGCCATGCCCACCTTCACACAGGGGAAGGCGCGTTTGATGGCCACGGCCACCTTCTTGGCAAACTGCATATATGCCCCGATCTCCTCGTCATCCATATCAAATACATAGTCAACCTCGCGACGTGGGATCACCAGTGTGTGACCTTTTACCAACGGGTTGATGTCGAGGAAGGCATAGAACTGATCACTCTCTGCACATTTATAGCTGGGAATCTCACCAGCGGCAATCTTGCTGAATATATCCATATCCTTATTTTTTTGATGAACGTTTTCCTGTAAACTATCCCACAGTGATCTTGTCAATGCGCAGTTTGATGGTGCCACGTGGTATCTTAATCTCTACCTCATCACCTTCCTTATGGTTAAGAAGGCCTTGTGCAATGGGGGTAGTGATGGAGATTTTTCCTTCACGTAGGTTTGCTTCACTCTCGCTCACGATGGTGTAAGTCATCTTGGCCTTGTTGGCAAGATTGGTCATCTCCACCTTTGAGAGGATCTGCACGGCATCAGTACTCAGGCGCGAGGTATCCACCACCTTCGCTTCCGAGATCTCTACCTTCAGTCGGTTGATCTTGTCCTCGAGATGTGCCTGAGCCTCCTTGGCGGCATCATACTCACTGTTCTCACTCAGGTCGCCTTTGTCGCGTGCTTCTGCGATGGCAGCAGAGGCCTTGGGGCGTTCCACGCCTTCTAAGCGTCGAAGTTCGGCTATCAGCTTGTCGTAGCCTTCTTGTGACATGTAAGCCATAATCTATCTTGTTTTAATTTGATTGCTTATAATATGCAAAAGACATAAAGAATTCCGACAATCTTTTCAATGTCGGAATCCCTTATTCTTATCTAAGTTCTTAATTATCCGTGGCAAAGGTAGAGAATAATTTTGAGAAAAACAAATTTTTCCCCATCTTTTTCGTTGCTTTATATTTTATAGTCGCAAGCTACGGATATCCGCATCATCCGTTCCATCCGTGTCCTATTGTTTTCTACGGACTTATAGGACTCTATGGACTATCAGCCGTCCAGGCTGATTTATTTGGCTTCCCCTAAAGCGCCGATTTACAATTCTGCCATATCTGCAATTTTTCTCTCCGCTTCGCAATGAGTGACCATTGGTTCTGCACGTAGCGCACGCTGCTCAGCCGAATTACAAATTCGACGGAGCTGGGAAAAAACCATTTTTGTTTTGTATTCCGCTCACTTTATCGTATCTTTGCACCGTAAAGCATAATCGGTTCATGAGAAAACGAATTAGTATTGACATTAAAGATCATGAAGAAACTATTGTTATTTGTAACTTATATGCTGTTCACTTCACTGCTGTTCTCGTGCGGTGATGATGAGGATGATGCATTTAGCCCGATGCAGTTGCCCGCATCGGCATCAGACACGGTGTATGAAGAAGATGAAGTAGATGGTAAACCGTATTACCAAGGAGGTGATGAGATGTACCGTTACTATCTCTCTACTCATCTGAAGTATCCGGCCATTGCTGCAGTAAAGGGTATTCAGGGCGAGGTGGTAATATCGTTCATCGTAGAGAAGGACGGTTCCTTGTCTGATTTCCAGATAGAGAAGAGCGTGCATGAAAGCCTTGACAATGAAGCGCTGCGTGTTATCAGCGGAATGCCAGCATGGATCCCTGGCCACTATCAGAACATGCGAGTTAGGGTAAGGAGCCATGCGCCAGTAACGTTTATCTTGAAATGACCATAAGTGAGCCAGTGGCGGCTCGCTGATCAGCGGGTACGAGAGAAAGTTAAGGGGTGGAAAAGATGCCTATTGGGGTGATATTTATGGAGAAGAAAAATCCGGTAGTTACTGATAGAGAATAAGTAATTAGTAAGTACAATCGATAATCATCATCAGTTACATGAATCGTGAAGAGTTATCAATATTGTTGAATAAAGAAGGTATTCCTTCTGATTGGTATTCACTTTCTGGTGATCTGGAACCAGGTAGGATCATCTTATATGAAAATTATAGTAAGTGGGAGGTCTTTTATTATGATGAACGAGGTAAAAGAAGCATGTTGAAGACATGTCTGACAGAAGAAGCGTGCATGTTTATTCACCAACAATTGATGCAGCAGATGTTGTCGGATCAATTCATTTATTATTCACAGCCTCCCGTAATTATCCCTCATACAACCGAATCAGTTTTGGAAGTTGGATTCGAAGCAACTGCAATACATATTTGGCTTGATTCTATCATTAAGAACAATCATAATTTGTCAAACACAAATGCGCTTATTTTTGTATTAGAAAAGGATACTGATTATTATCAAAAATATACAATTCATCTATATGGCTCAAATAAATATAGTCTTACAAACAATAATACGATCACTTGTTTCTCAGTAGATATCATACCTTATCATGACTGGATATCTATTGGATCAGACCAAAATGAGGAGGTCTTTGAAAAGGTGTTTTCTGATATTCTTTGGAAATATATCTTTCATAATGGAGCTTCTGAATATAGAGATCTATTTAAAGGGAAAATGCTTTGCGTAGGCTTCCGTAATAATATTCATGCACTTCTATCTTGAACTTAGGATAGGTATTTTGCAATAATAATGATAGTTGAAAACTTACAGGTTAAGACTACATTGTTGTTAAACTCAATAATATGTACGACCTGTCATTATAAATATCTAAAATAATCATTCATCTAACAGGCAGTAATATGATACCATTTAAAAGACAAATGGAGAAAGCCATAAAAGGCTATCTTTCTCCTTTAGGATTTAAGTATTTCCCCAAGGAATATCTCTATATAAGGTATTATTCCGATGATATCGTTCAAAGCATACGCTATGCAGATGAGACTCATAGCAAGCCGCGGTACTATTTTCTGAGAACGGCTATAGGAGTCGGTTCCTTATCTTTGGCACAGATTCTTGGTGAAGTAACGAATGGATTGAGAGGTAACTATATCCATCCTACTGGTCCGGCATATTTCCTCAATAACAAAGATATAGATAATCCATTCGACGATACTTTGTATATCCATTCTGAATTTATAGGGGATCGTCCCATGGAAGAGAATATAGCAGATTTTGATAGGATGTTTAAAGAGGATGCTCAATTGATATTTGATAAATACATCACCCAGAAGGCTATATTCCTTTGTCCAATAACAGATCCTTTCTTCAATCAGATTCATTCTCTGGACAATTGGTTTTACGTGCCTCTCGCCTATTTCTTCAATAGCGAATTTATCAAAGCGTTTAAGTTTATCAAAGAACGTTTGGAAATCGTTGAATATTTAATTAATGAGTTTGGACTGAATGAGACAAATATAGAAACACTTGAAATCTATCGCAACTATAGTCAAAACCTAACTAAATGGATAAATGACAGACGTATTTTCAAGGTTGATGATGAATATCTTCCCATATATGTGTCCAGTAGTAACACCACTATTGATAATTACAACATTGAAATACAAAACTATATCAAGAAACTATTATCAGGAAACAGATAATAGTATAATATGTCTGTGATTTCTGTCATTTCTGTGTGAAAGACTCCGTTGACTCCATTCACTCTGTGTGTGAGATATTGTCAGGATAATTCGCAATTATTTAAGGGTTGTAAAAGAATGCTAATTGGATGGAAGGGAATACCCGGAGCGTACGGAAGTGCTCACAAGTGCCTTTATGTGCAAGTAAAGTCTGCTTGGGATCCAAGTAGAGTCTCATTGAGATGCAAGTAAAGTCTGATTTGAACCCAAGTAGAGTCTCATTGAAATGCAAGTAAAGTCTGATTTGAACCCAAGTAGAGCCTACGTAATGTTTACGTAGGCTCTGTTTAGGGTTGTTCCAGACTTTACTTACACCTGTTCCGCCGTCATCTACGACTCGTTCCGCCGTCACCATCCACTTGTAGATGCCGATGGAACGAGTGAAAACGCCGATCCGAACACCTCTTAGGTGACGTTCCCTCGAAAAGCCATGGATTTTACTTTTGAAAGTTTGCTGGGTGCCCTTACGGGCAGAAATTGAACAAATTTTTCCAAATCTTTCAAATAACTGTGCTATTGATTTGTTTGATTTTGAATAGATTTTGTTCAATTTCTGCCCGTAAGGGCACCCCCCAGAAGAGTCATTTAGTTCTTTTACTTCACAAAAACGGTGTTTCTGACCACTAAAAACTATGTTTTTGACCCAAAAATACTATGTTTTTGGACTCTAAAAACATAGTTTTTGCAAGTCGAAAATGCCGGATTTTACTAACACGTTCATTATCAACCACTTACTAAACACCGTCAGAATCGCTCAAATTCGACCGAGAGGGCAGTTGGTTCTCTCCGTGCCCGTATTTCGCGTTAAATGAAGTTAATTCGTCAAGATTGTTCATTTTTTTAACAATTGGCGTGGGGAGGAAGAAGATGACTGACCCCACCCCTGCCCCTCCCCTACGATGGGAGGGGAGGGCCATGCGGATTGGGGAAAGCCACCCCTTACCCTCCCAAAGGGGAGGGAGTGCCATGCGGACTGGGGAAAGCCCACCCCTATCCTCCCAAAGGGGAGGGAGAAGGCATGAGGATAGGTTTTGTTAGGGTTCTGCGGGCACGATGACCGTTTCCTGTCCTCTATGTGAAGCAGGCTTTTCCTCTTTCTGTGCAGGCTTTTCTTCTTTCTGAACCGGTTTTGATTCTTTCTGTGCCGGTTTCGGCTCAGTAGCATGTTTGGGTGTTTCTTCGGTAGGCTGAACGATATCACCCACCTCAGGCATCTCCTCTACAGGCTGAGTTTCCTGTTGCACGGGTGCGGCGACACGTCGGGTAGAGTCTTTCTTCACCGTTACCGGCTTAGTGGGTGGTGGTGTGAAAGGCAGCAGGTTCATGGTCTCGGTGTTCAGTTTGTACGTGGCTGTCTGTGCCTTCTCGTCATCGCTTTGTATCTTGTCTGTGACAGCAGTGATGACAATGAACTTCTCGTCATCGGTGAGTTTGGCGCTGAGGATGCCCTGCACATCCTCGCGTTCATTATAATATACACGAGCGTCGCTGTTCATTTGCGAGGGGATGATCTCCTCGAGCATCTTCGTCTTCGCATTGAAGCGCATCAGTCGCCCGCTGTTCAGGTAGAACAGGGAGTGGCGTTTGTCGGTGAAGCGGGCAACGATCTGTGATCCTTCTGGCATGACCAGGGCAAAGCTGTCCAAAGCCTCGCTGACTCCCAGCTCCGGTCCTTCGTCATTATTGCTGCGTCCTGAGCAGCTGCATCCTGTGACAAAGCCTAATAAGAAGATCACGACGGCGGCAGCCGCGGCGATGAGATGTTTTTTGTTGATTTGCTTCAGGAAGTCCTGAAGTGTCTCGATATATTTTTTCATCTTTCTTGAATGATGTTGTTTCTTTCCCAGATGACAGAATGGTTGTTGATGGTGCAAAGGTAATAAAAAATAGGATAGGAAGAAAGAAATCTTCCAAAAAAATGGCAGTGCAAGCAGTCTGTTCCTCCTGCTGCGTGTATTTGGTCGAAAGTAACACGGCATTTGGTCGAAAAACAATTGGAGGCACCGGTGATTCACCTTATCTTTGCAGCGTGATTCGGAATCCCGCTCCCGCACACCTTTGTGTCCCGAGCCCCGAAAGAAGATCAAATTAATTAATATAAAGGATATAAAGATGGAAAGACTGAAATTATTCGTTTTAACGATGATGATGATGGTGGGGCAGGCAGTGCTTGCACAGTCCACCATGGTGAAAGGAATCTTAGTAGATGACGCCAGTAATGAAGGTGAGCCGTATGCCACGGTACGTGTTTATCGTGCAGGAGCCACAGAGAAGCCTGTTGCCATGTTCCTCACCGATGCCGATGGTGCTTTTGCCCAGGAGGTGAAGGGCAAGGGGTCGTTCGAGATCTCGTTCAGCAGTGTGGGCAAGGAGGAACTGAAGCAGTCACTGACCTTGTCGGGTGAGGCCACCAAGGATTTAGGTACGCTCCGCATCAAAGAGAATGCCACGATGTTGGGCAGTGTGGAGGTGGTGGCCCAGAAGCCTTTGGTGAAGATGGAGGTAGATAAGATGAGCTACAACGTTGCTGAGGATGAAGACTCAAAGTCGAACACCGTGCTCGACATGCTGCGCAAGGTGCCGATGGTGACGGTGGATGGTCAGGATAACATCAGTGTGAACGGCTCGTCATCGTTTAAGATCTATGTGGACGGTAAGCCCAATGTGATGATGAACAGCAACCCCTCGGTGATTCTGAAGAGTATGCCTGCCACAGCAGTAAAGAGCATCGAGGTGGTGACCAACCCTGGTGCCCGTTTCGATGCCGAGGGTGCCTCGGGTGTATTGAACATCGTGATGAACAAGGTCGAGGGGATGCCCGGTGGTGCACCAGATCTTGATGGCTATAATGGCTCACTGACAGCCCGCGCTGGTGACAAGACATTAGGAGCCAGTGCTTTTGTGAGCGGACAGAAAGGTAAGCTGTCGTATAGTGCCAACGTGATGTACAACCAGATGAAACCGGGTACCACCACGATGGAGATGATGCAGGAACAGAACGGTAACAGTGGGGCGGGAACGATGCTCACCACCTCTGAGACCACACCGAAGATCCCGTTCACCATGGGAAATATCTCGTTAGGTTATGACCTGGATGCCATGAGCTCGCTGAGCGCCACCCTGTCGTTCTCTACCATGGAGATGAAGAACAAGGCCTATTCGCTGACGCAGATGAGCGGAGGGATGTATGGCACAGGGTTCAGCTATGGGAACAACAACGAGATGACGACCAGCAGGAACTCCTTCAGCGGGAATCTCGACTACCAACGGTTCTTTAACAAGGAGCGCACCAGCTACATGACTCTTACCTACCAGCTCAGTCATAGTCCGTCGGAGAATGAGCAGCGTAGTGACTTCGAGAATACCAACCAGACGATGCTCGATCTCACCGACCGTTATTCGCTGAGTGAGGAGAATACCACGGAACATACGTTCCAGGCTGATTTCACCACTCCGCTGTCGGCTACACAGACCCTGAACACAGGAGCGAAGCTGATGTTGCGCCATGCCTCTTCCGACTCCAAATACTACCTGAATGATGTCTATAACCAGCTGATGAGCATGGACTATTCACATAACAACAGTATCTTAGCAGGATATGCCGAATATAGCTCCAAACTGGGCAATTGGGGACTGAAGGGTGGACTGCGTTATGAGCACACATGGCAGAGCGTGGAGTACAAACTGGACAACGGACAGGACTTCGACACCAATTATGGCAGTCTGGTGCCTACCGCCAGTCTCTCCTATTCACTCGCTCCCACCAGTAATTTAGGTCTTACCTATAACATGCGTATCTCCCGTCCGGGTATCTCCTACCTGAATCCTTATGTGGATCGTTCCAATCCAACGGCACTGACCTACGGTAACAACGACCTCGATGTGGAGAAGTCGCATAACCTCGGACTGGTGTATAACCTCTACACACCGAAGCTGATGCTGAATGCCACCCTGAACTACTCGTTCACCAACAACGGCATCGAGCAGTACAGCTTCTACGACAGCGACAACCTGCTGAACACCACCTACGGCAATATCGTGGAACGACAGACGACAGGTCTGAACCTCTATGCTAACTGGCTGCTGACACCGACTACCCGTCTTTTTGCTAATGGCGGCGTGAGCTATTCTAACATGAGCAGCGATGCACTGGGATATGACAACAGCGGATGGCATGCCAACGTGATGGCGGGCTTGCAGCAGACACTGCCCTGGGATCTGAAGTTAGGCGCCTTCCTGATCAGCTCTTCCAAAACCTATACCCTGCAAGGATGGAGTAGCGGTCAGAACATTCTTACGGCCAATCTGTCGAAGTCGTTCTTCAACGACAAACTGAACATCAGTGTGATGGGCATCACCGGTCTGTCAAAGGGCGGCAGCCTGAACATGGAGACCTACAGCAAGGGCAAGGACTTCTCTACCAGCTCGAACATCAAGGTCCCCCTGAACGGTATCACCTTCAGCGTGAGCTACACCTTCGGTAATACAAAGCGACAGGCAAAGATGCACCAGAGTAAGGTTTCCAGCGATTTCATCGAGCAGCAGTCACAAGGTGAGATCATCAACAGTGTGGGCTCGGGCATGGGAAACAACGGAATGCCTCAGCAACAACCGTAATCTCTTTCGCAAGCTTTACTCTCTCCTCTTTCCTCTAAAGAACCTCTCCTCAAAATGTTTTGCCGTTTCAGAAATAATGTTTATCTTTGCAACAATTATGAAGAAAATAGAGAAGAAAGACCTATGGCTGTTCCTCGCACAGGCTGGCGTGTGGGCACTGATCATGCTGGTGTTCCCACTGGCCACGTTGATCAGTACCCGTAACTTGGAGACTACCTCCACGTCACTGCTGATGGTATGGCAGCTGCTGCGCGGACCGTTGGTGGTCTATTTCGTCAACTTTTACCTGCTGGGACCCTCTCTCTTCTTCCGTAACCGTTACTGGCTGTTTGCCTTGTGCAACCTCCTGTTGATAACGGGAATGAACTACGGTTTCTTCTTCGGCTACTTCATGATCAAGGAGCATGTGCCCGCCATGAGGGGGGATGCCTGGATCGGTTTCTTCTCGGGGGCTTTCATGTTCTTCCTGCTGAATACCGTGATGGCAGCGATTGCCATCGGTATCCGTCATTTTATCCGTATGGGACAGCTTAAGCAGCAGCTGCAGAACGAGAAGGCGAAGAACACCGAGGCGGAACTGGCATGGCTGAAGAACCAGATCAATCCCCATTTCCTCTTCAATACACTGAACAATATCAGTAGTCTGACACAGATCGATGCTGATGCGGCACAGGATGCCATTGCCCAACTGAGCGACTTGCTGCGCTATGCGATGTATGAGACGAACAAGAAAACGGTTCCTTTGGAGGGAGAGGTGGAGTTCATGAAGAACTATATCGGACTGATGAAGCTGCGATGCAATGAGAAAACCACGGTGGATGCCCGCTTCTCTGTTCTCAACACGCAGTTGGAGGTGGCACCGCTGCTTTTTATCTCATTGGTGGAGAATGCGTTCAAACATGGGGTGAGCAGCAGTCAGCCTTCAAGCATCGTGATCAACTTGCAGGAGCACGACGGAGAAGTGGTGTTCCTGTGCGATAACACCAACTTCCCCAAGGACGACAAAGACCGAAGCGGTTCGGGCATCGGACTGGAGAATACACGGCGACGACTGGACCTGCTCTATCATGACCGTTACCAGTGGGAACAGTCGCTTCATGACGGCATCTATCATATTCAAATCAAACTGGAGTCAAAGAAATGAAACTATCGTGTATCATCATTGATGACGAGCCGCTGGCCGTGAGGCTCTTGGAAGGATTCGTACAACGCACACCGTTCCTGGAGCTGCGGGCATCCTATACCGACAGTATCAGTGGCTTGTCGGAGCTGCGTGAGCATCCTGTCGATCTGGTGTTCTTGGATATCCAGATGCCTGATCTCAACGGCATGGAACTGGCCTCGATGGTTCCTCCTGAGACAAGGGTGATCTTCACCACGGCCTTCAAGGAATATGCTTTCGAGAGCTATGAGGTGAATGCCCTCGACTTCCTGCTGAAGCCCATCCGGTATAATAAGTTCCTGACTGCTGCAGAGAAAGCTCGTGACTGGTTTGTAATGAAGAACCAGATGACCGCTTCCCTTGAGGAGAGTACCACAGGCAGAGTGGGGGGTACGGAGACAGAGAACCGTGAGCGCGACTCGGTGTTCCTGCGCATTGACGGGGAACTCCGGCAGATTGCCATCGAGGACATCCTCTATGTCAGTGGAATGAAAGACTATGTGGTGTTCTATTTAGAAGGTAATAGGAAATTGGTTACCCATCTCACCATGAAAGCCGTGGAGGATATGCTGCCCGCTACCCAATTCCTGCGCGTTCACCGCTCGTACATCGTGGCCCTGCGGAAGATTCGCAGCATCGACCGAAACAGTTGTATCTATATCGGCAACGAGGTGATCCGTGTTACCGATGCCTATAAGGATGCGTTCAAACTGTTCCTTGATGAGAATTCATTATAACCCTATCCGAATAAATGTTATGAGAAAAGTACTGATCCTATTTACGTGTATGATGACAGCCCAGAGTATGATGGCCCAGAAAATCAATTATCCGCAGACCATGCGTGATGACACCGTGGATGACTACTTCGGTGTGAAAGTGGCCGACCCTTATCGCTGGTTAGAGAATGATACCAGTGCTCAGACCGCAGCCTGGGTGGAGGCAGAGAACAGGGTGACACAGACTTTCCTGCAGAAGATTCCGCAGCGCGCCAAACTGGCCAAGCGACTGAAGGAGGTGGCCAACTATGAGAAGATCGGCCTCCCTGCGGAACATAACGGGAAATGGTACTTCTATAAGAACAACGGTCTGCAGAACCAGAGCGTGCTCTATGTGATGGACGAACTGGGAGGAACGCCGAGGGTGTTCCTCGATCCGAATACGCTGAGCACCGACGGTACCGTGGCACTGAAAGGGGTGTTCTTCTCACATAACGGGAAATATGCCGCCTATGCCATCTCACGAAGCGGAAGTGACTGGCAGGAGTTCTATGTTGTTGACGTGGCTACAGGGAAGCTCCTTCCCGATCATATCGAATGGGCGAAGTTCTCTGGTGCTGCCTGGCAGGGAGACGGATTCTATTACAGTGCCTATGATGCCCCGGTGCAGGGTAAGGAGTTCTCGAACGTGAACGAGGTGCAGAAAATCTACTACCACAAGATGGGTACACCCCAGAGCGCGGATGTGCTGTTCTATCAGAACCCTGCCTTCCCTAAGCGGTTCTATACCGTTGGGGTGAACGAGGAAGAGACGATGATGTATATGTATGAGAGTGGTGCCGGCGCAGGAAACAACTTGTTTGTCCGTGACCTACGCGTGCCCAATGCGCAGTTCATCCAGATGACAAGTGATATGGACTATCAGTATTCGCCGATCGAATTCATCGGTGATAAGATCTACCTCCTGACAAACTACGGGGCTCCAAAATGCCGTGTCATGGTGGCCGATGTCAAGAAACCGGGACTCAACGACTGGCAGGAACTGATCCCTGAACAGCAGGACGTGCTGGAGGATGCGACGATGATTGACGACAAGCTGGTGCTCACCTACAGCAAAGATGCTTCGAACCATCTCTTCGTCTATACCCTTGACGGACAGCGACAGCATGAGATCCAGCTGCCTTCGGTGGGCAGTGTGGGAATCAGTGGAAAGAAGGGACACAAAGAGTGTTTCTATTCCTTCACCTCTTTCACTGTACCTGGTACCATCTATCGGTATGACATCGAGAAGAACGTGAGCTCGCTCTATGCTGCACCGAAGGTTGGGTTTAATCTGAATGCCTACGAGAGTAAGCAGCTCTTCTTCGAGAGCAAGGATGGCACACGCATCCCGATGTTCATCACCTATAAGAAAGGAATGAAGCTGAACGGAAAGAATCCGGTCTATCTCTATGGCTATGGCGGCTTTAACATTTCCTTACCTCCCAGCTTCTCTTCCATGCGCATCCCGTTCCTGGAAAATGGCGGCATCTATGCACAGGTGAACCTGCGCGGCGGTAGCGAGTATGGAGAAGAGTGGCACCTCGCTGGAACCAAGATGCGGAAACAGAATGTTTTTGACGATTTCATCGGGGCTGCCGAATATCTCATCGCGCAGAACTACACCTCGAAAGAGAAGATCGCCATTGTGGGCGGCTCTAACGGCGGACTGTTGGTAGGAGCGTGCATGACGCAACGGCCAGACCTCTTCCGTGTGGCCATTCCTGAGGTGGGTGTCATGGACATGTTGCGCTATCATAAGTTTACGATCGGGTGGAACTGGGCCAGTGACTATGGCACGTCTGAGGATTCTCCTGAGATGTTTGAATACCTTCGCGGATACTCTCCCCTACATAACCTGAAAGAGGGTACGGCTTATCCTGCCACGCTCGTCACTACTGCCGATCATGACGACCGTGTGGTTCCTGCTCATTCGTTTAAATTTGCTGCTACCCTTCAGGCTTGCCATACCGGCGATAATCCCGTCCTGATCCGTATCGACAGTAAGGCGGGACATGGCGGCGGCAAACCAATGAGCAAAGTGATCGAAGAGCAGGCCGACATCTATGGCTTCATCATGTACCATCTGGGAATGAAATGTAAATAGGGGTCTTCCCGATGAATACCCGCGATTTCATCCAACAATACAGGGAGGAGGACGTGCGTAGGCTGGCTTTGCAAGGCGCACGTTTCCCTGAAGTGGATATGCCGTTTGCCCTTGATCAGATAGCAGGGTGGCAGACGGCACGAAAGAAACTGCCCACCTGGGCTGCTACCGAGGGTGTCGTCTATCCTCCCCACCTTTCCATGGAACAGTGCTCCAGTGAGCATACCGCAAAGTATAAGGCACGGGTGGTGCAGCGACTGTTATCGGCAGGAAACCAGAAAGAAGGGCTTCCTCCGACACGGCTCCTCGACCTTACTGGAGGATTCGGCGTTGACTTCTCTTGGATGGCACGGATGTTCAACGAGGCTGTCTATGTGGAACGACTGCCATCGTTATGTAGGGTGGCACAGCAAAACTTCCGACTGTTAGGATTGGAGCATGTGGAGGTGGTTTGTGACCATGCGGAGCATTTCTTAATGGAGACAGGACCTGTTGACGTAATCTTCCTTGATCCCGCAAGGCGGGATATTCATGGCAGGCGAACCTTCGCCATTGCTGACTGTACTCCTGATGTCTTGGCACTACGTGAAATCCTAATACAGAAAGCTCGGTGGGTGGTGGTGAAACTGTCGCCCATGCTCGACTGGCACAATGCGGTGGAGGATCTCGTAACAGTCAGCGAAGTTCATATAATCTCTGTGGGTAACGAATGTAAGGAGTTGCTGATGGTGCTCAAGGGCAGGTCATTGGAAATGGATGAGCACAACCCCCTTGCCGTCTATTGCGTCAATGATGATCAGTCATTCGACTTCTTCCCCTCACGCTCTGTTAATCGCTGTGCCACTGTGACAACTCTCCCGGCAGGTTGTTACCTTTACGAGCCTAATGCCTCTGTGATGAAAGCTGGCTGTTACGATGCTTTGGCAGATTGCTATGAACTGAGAGCACTCAGCGCGAACAGTCATCTGTTCGTATCCCCCCGACTAATCGATGATTTCCCTGGCAGGAAGTTCCGGGTGATTGCTGCCTCGTCGATGAACAAGCAAGCCGTGAAGGAACTGTTGAGAGATGTAAACCGTGCCAATATCGCTGTCAGGAACTTCCCCATGACGGTGGCAGAACTGCGCAAACGTCTGAAACTTGCTGATGGGGGTGACCATTTTCTCTTCGGTGCCACCACAGATGAAGGCAGACATCTCCTGATTCTGACAGAGAAAGTCTGATACTGTTATGAATAAAAAAAAGGAGATACTCGAGAGTATCTCCTTTGAAAAAACTTTACTTTTTTTTAGTTGATAGCGTCAGCTAATTCAGCACCAGCCTTGAACTTAGCAACCTTCTTGGCACCAATCTGGATCTTCTCCTTGGTTGCAGGGTTGATACCTTCACGAGCGGGGCGCTCGTTGATGCTGAATGTACCAAAACCTACAAGGGCAACCTTGTCACCTGCTACGAGGGCATCCTTGATAGCACCAACAGTAGCATCAAGCGCTTTCTTTGCATCTGCTTTTGTCAGGCCAGCACCTGCTGCGATCTTCTCAATTAACTCAGTCTTATTCATAATTTTAAATATTAAATGATTAATAATTAATACGTTATTCGGAATTTTTTGGCAAATATAAGCGAAACTATTCAGAAATCAAACAAAAAAGTAAAAAAAGTGAAGAAATTCATGAAAAAAAAACGCATTACCCCCTTTTTTCTGCTAAATAACAGATATTTTTCGTACTTTTGCCCCTGTTTTAAATGAACATATAAAAATATCGTTATGCGAAGGATACCTACCGTAACAAAAAACTTGTTGATCATAAATGTGTTGATGTTCCTGGCCATGTTGGTCTTCCAGACAAGGGGCATCAGCCTGAATGATTTGTTAGGACTGCACTTCTTTATGGGATCGGATTTCCGACTCTACCAGCTTGTCACGTATATGTTTATGCATGCAAACTTGGAGCATGTCTTCTTTAACATGTTTGCCTTGTGGATGTTCGGTTGCGTGGTAGAGAATGTGTGGGGTCCGAAGAAATTCCTTTTTTATTACATTTCTTGTGGCGTCGGTGCTGGTCTCATTCAAGAGGTAGCCCAACTTGGCTCGTTCTATCTGATGGCCACGTCGCAGATTCCCGGTGCGGGTTTCGGTGACCTCTGGGAGATCGCGTCGAACTCATCGCCAGTGTTGAACAGCTGGACTACAGTGGGTGCTTCAGGAGCAATCTATGCCATCTTGCTTGCCTTTGGTATGATTTTCCCTGAGGAGCGAATTTTTATCTTCCCCTTGCCTGTGCCCATCAAAGCCAAATGGTTTGTTTGTTTTTATGCTGCCATCGAACTGTTCTCGGCCTTGGCTACTACCAACGACAGTGTGGCTCATTTCGCTCATTTGGGTGGCATGCTCTTCGGTTACCTGATGATTCGTTATTGGAGAAATCATCCGGGCGGTGATCTCTATGGACGCAACAACGGTCAGCAGTTCTTCGATCGATTAAGGAAGAACTGGGAAAACCGCAGTCATAAACGCTCTGATGACAGTCGCTCCTCGCAGACAGAGAGCAATAGTGACTGGCAGTACAATGCTGACAAAAAAGCAAAGCAAGACGAGATTGACCGTATCCTTGACAAGATCCGCCGTAGTGGCTATGATAGTCTGACGGCTGAGGAGAAGAAGAAACTATTTGAGAATGGAGGGAACTGATCCGTTCTTAGGTACCGTAACCTAACAAACTGAAGGAATGTTTTTCAAAACGCTCAAGAAAGTTACAAGGAACCTGCTTATCGGTGGAAATGTCGCCACGATCCTTGTCATGCTGTTGGTGGGCTATTCTGGTCACCTTGATCCGGAAGATTATCCCATGCTGGCAAATGTCAGCTTGGTGTTCCCTGTCTTTTTGATCCTCAACATCGCTTTCTTGTTCTTTTGGCTGGTGGCCTATCCCAAAGGTGCCATCGTAGCCATCATCGGATTATTAGTTAATTATGTACCCGTGCGCACGTATTGCCCACTCAATCTGAAGAACAAGAAAGAACCGGGATGCATCAAGGTCATGACCTATAACGTTGATGTGTCGATGAAAACCGACACGAACGCACAGGGCGAACTTATCTACCCTGCTTTGGAATATATAGCAGCCAGCGGAGCAGATATCGTATGTGTGCAGGAGGCTTATATGACGAAGCAGAAAGCACATGCCCTCCGTAACATCTATCATTATGCAGATACCACACGTAACGAGAAAGGTGGCTCCTGCCTCACACTCTTTAGTAAGTTCCCTATTGTGGGTAAGGAGCATATCCACTTCGATGGCTCTAACTCCTTGAATACCAGCGGTGCCTTCTTCCTGAAGATCCAGGGAGATACGGTGATTGTGGTGAATAATCACCTGGAGTCGAACCGCTTGACCATGGAGGAACGTGAGGACTTTGAACAGATTGCCGAGGGACGGAAAAACCATGACCAGGCACGCAGTGATGTGAAGATGCTGGCTGGAAAGCTCACCGAAGCTGCGAAGATCCGTTCACCCCAGGCTAAGAAGGTGGCGAAGTTTATCCGAGAACACCGCCGCTATCCCATTATCGTTTGTGGTGATTTCAACGACAACCCCCTGTCATTCACCCGTCGCGTGATTGCCGATGAAGGGCTCACCGACTGCTTCATCACCACGGGTAACGGTCCGGGGTGGTCGTTCAGTCATAACCGTATCTATGTGCGCATCGATCATATCTTGTGTTCTGAAGGCATCGTTCCTTATGAGTGCCAAGTTGACACGAAAATAGATGTCAGTGACCATTATCCTGTGTCTTGCTGGCTAAAAATTAGGCCTAAATCACAAAAAATCAATAATTAACGGCCTGAAATTTTTCTCGAATGTGAAAAAATATGTATCTTTGCACGCTCATTATGCCGTTCGTTGAAAAATGAATGGCTAAATTGTGTTGATAAACAGTGAAATCATAATTAAAAACAATTTATAATCAAAATGCAAAACAAAGGTATCGTAATTTGTACTGCCGTCCTACTGACGCTTGCAAGTATCTTCTATTTGTCTTTCTCGGCCGCCACACGCTACTACGACAGCCAGGCCGCCAAGATTAAGGATCCCATCGCACAGCAGGATTACAAAGATTCTGTGAAGTATATGGGTGTCTATTCATACCAGAAGTGCTTGGAGACGCAGATTGGTCTGGGTCTTGACCTGAAAGGCGGTATGAACGTCATCCTCGAGATCAGTGTTCCCGACGTGGTGGAGGTACTGGCTGACCACAAGACAGACCAGGCTTTCGTGAAGTCGATGAACGAGGCAAAGAAAGAGGAGGAGACGAGTCAGAGTGATTTCATCTCACTGTTTATTAACGCGTATCATCGTAACGCACCAGGTCATCGTCTGGCAGAGATCTTCGCAACACAGCAGTTGAAAGGAAAGGTCTCCACACAGAGTACTGACAAAGAGGTAGAGAATGCGCTGCGTGCAGAGGTTCAGGCAGCCATTGACAACTCTTTCAATGTGGTGCGTAACCGTATCGATAAGTTCGGTGTCGTGCAGCCCAATATCCAGAAACTGGAAGGACAGCAGGGACGTATCATGGTAGAAATGCCTGGTATCCGTGAGCCTGAGCGCATTCGTAAATTGCTCCAGGGTAGTGCTAACCTTGAGTTCTGGGAGACTTATAACAGTCAGGAGATTACTCCGTACTTCTCACAGCTCGATCAGCGTCTGGCAGGTAATGCACCTGAGGAGGCTGTTGCTGACAGCACCGAAGCTGCTCCCGCAGATACTGTCAAAGCTGACAAGAAATTTGAGGTCAAGAGTAGTAAGCAGACAGCTGCTTCTACTAATGATGATGCCAAGATGGCTGCCTTGAAGAAGCAGCACCCGCTGCTCGCCATGCTTTCACTGGCCCCGCAGGGTAGTTTGAGCACAGTGGCTTATGCCAATGTTCGTGATACCGCTGAAATCAATAAATACCTGCAGAGCGAGGTTGCTCAGCAGATTCTCCCCTCTGACTTGAAATTGTGCTGGGGTGCTACTCCTTCTGACATGGTGAACAACAAGAACGTGTTCGAGTTGTATGCCTTGAAGAAGACGGGTGCCAATGGCCGTGCTCCGTTAGAGGGTGATGTGATTACCGATGCCAAGGATGAGTTCGAGCATGTGACCGGCCGTCCGAGCGTGAGCATGTCGATGAACAGTGATGGTGCCCGTCGTTGGGCTGCCCTCACCAAGGCAAACGTTGGTAAGGCCATTGCCATCGTCCTCGATGATGCTGTGTATTCGGCACCGCGTGTGAACGGCGAGATCTCTGGTGGAAACTCACAGATCACTGGTAACTTCACCATTGAAACCACCAAGGACTTGGCTAATACCTTGAAGTCGGGTCGTATGCCTGCTCCTGCCCGTATCGTACAGGAAGAGGTGGTTGGTCCTACCCTTGGTGCACAGTCTATTCAGCAAGGTATCATGTCGTTCATCGTCGCCTTCATCCTCTTGATGATCTACATGGTGATGATGTACGGTTTCATTCCTGGTATGATGGCCAACTGCGCCTTGGTTGTCAACTTGTTCTTCACGTTAGGTATCCTCACCTCGTTCCAGGCCGCTCTTACCATGTCGGGTCTTGCCGGTATTGTGCTGACCTTAGGTACGGCAGTGGATGCAAACGTGCTCATCTACGAGCGTATCAAGGAGGAGATGCGTAGCGGTAAGGGAATCAAGGATGCTCTGAAGGCTGGTTACAGCAATGCCTTCTCTGCTATCTTCGACTCGAACCTTACTTCTCTGATCACAGGTATCATCCTGCTCTACTTCGGTACAGGTCCTGTGAAGGGCTTCGCAACAACCTGGATTATCGGTATCGCCTGTTCGTTCTTCACTGCTGTATTCCTCACTCGTATCATTTATGAGAACCGCATGAAGAAAGACAAGTGGCTGAATCTGAAGTTCTATACCAATATCTCTAAGAACCTGATGCAGAACATGCATGTGCCGTTCATGAGTTTCTACAAGAAGACCGCTGTTGTCGTCATTGCCGCCATTGTGGTGTTCCTCATCAGTTTCTTTGTAAGAGGTTTGAGCAAGAGTATCGACTTCACGGGAGGACGCAACTATGTGGTGACCTTCGAGAAGTCTGTACAGCCCGAGGAGATTCGTGGCATTCTCGTGCAAGCTTTCCCAGGTTGCAATACAGGTGCTATCTCTATTGGTACAGACAACAAGACCATCCGTATCTCTACCAACTATAAGATCGAGAGTAACAGTCCTACCGCTGATGATGAGGCAGAGACCATCCTCTACGATGCTTTGAAGAAGGCCGGTCTGGTGTCTCAGGCAAGTGTCGAGGCTTTCAAGAACCCTGATGTTCGTGAGGGCGGATCAATTATCAGTTCTACAAAGGTCGGTCCGTCGGTAGCTAAGGATATCACCTATGGTGCCATCATCAGTGTGCTCATCGCCTTGGTGGCAATCTTCCTCTATATCCTGTTGCGTTTCCGTAACGTGGCCTTCTCAGTGGGTTCTATCGTTGCTTTGGCTGTGGATACCCTGGTGGTGCTCGGTCTCTACTCACTGCTTTGGGGTATCGTGCCCTGGTCGTTGGAGATTGACCAGACGTTCATCGGTGCTATCCTGACGGTGATCGGTTACTCTATTAACGACAAGGTGGTGGTGTTCGACCGTATCCGTGAGAACCTCAACTTACACCCGAAGCAGGACAAGCAGAGTCTGTTCAATGAGAGTATCAACCAGACGCTGGCTCGTACCATCAACACCTCTGTTTCTACGTTGATCGTGTTGCTGTGTATCTTCATCCTTGGTGGTGCAAGTATCCGCAGTTTCGCCTTCGCCATGATCCTTGGTGTCGTCTTCGGTACTCTTTCCTCTATCTTCATCGCTTCACCGGTAGCTTACTTAGTGATGGGACGTAAGATCAAAGAGGATGAAACAAAGGCTTGATGCCCGTCGTGTCATTTGAGTGAATACACCTTATTATAATATAATGGAATCCGCATGGCATGAACCATGCGGATTCTTTTTGCTAAGTTATGTGTCGTAGAATACTATTCGTTGCAGTAGGACTGCTGTGCATCATCAGCTGCAGCCGACGGGAGCTGCCGCCAGAGCGTATCTCCCCTGTAGGCGATTATTATGAGCGTGCCATGCTGTTGTGCGAGGCGAATCACTATGCTGAGGCAGAACTCATTCTCAAGGAAGGTGAATTGGCTGCCGAGGCCCGTGATAATAAGCTCGAACTGCAGAAATGTCAGGGTACACGTTATCTGGTGGCCCGCATTCTGAGTGCCACCATTCAGCAACGTAACTACGAACTGCTTCACGATCAGGAGAAGGCCACTAATATGGCGCAGCTCATCACGTTAGCCAAAGAACTGCTGCACCACACCTACCAACAGGAAAAGATCACCGAGTTACAGCACCGATATGAGCAGCAGACCTCCGATCGCCGTCATTACCAGATGCTCGCCTATCTCTTCGGACTCCTTCTGCTGGTTATCCTCTTGGTGCTTACCATTCTCTATTTCAACCGCCGGCGCATCGAGCAATTCAATAGCATTCTTGATCTCAATGCCCGAACCATCGAACGGGCTCAGCACCGCATAGAGGTATTGTCGTTAGAGAGCGAAGCCCACGACAAGGAGATCAGTCGCCTGAACAACACAATCACTTCAGCGCGCCGTTTCACCAATGAGCGTTTAGGGCGCGGCAAGGAAGTATTCGAACACATTCTTGCAGGAGGCAAATTGCCCCCATTGGCTGATGATGAGAACTGCCTGATCGAATACTATTCCGTCAGTCACTATGCCAAGTTCCATGAATGGGCCATGGGTTATGACCATCTCACTGCCCGTCTCTACACATACCTTATCTTGCAGGATATGGGGAAACAGGACGATGACATTGCTCAGATCCTCTGTATCAGTCCCTCTGCTATTCGCTCCATCAAATCAAGGGTGAAGGCACGGAAGAAGGCGGACAAAATGTAACCATTTTTTTCTTTTTTCTACAAGAATCGCGTGTGTCGCCTTGTATGAGAGATAATTATGTCTTTTTTTCTTGCAAAAATAGATTATAAACACTATTTTTGCAGAACGAATACCTGAACAGAACGGAATCAGACAATAATCATTTCAAGTAAAGCGATGCAAAGAATAATCAAAATCAGTCTATTTCTGGCAGTAGTGTTACTGCCAGCAACATCTTTTGCCCAACTGTCAAGCAATCCCAACAAGTTTCTGGGAAACATCACTACCAGGGGCAATGTGGAGGCAGGTGACGGTATTCCGGCTTATTATACGCTTTGGAACCAGATTACCTGTGAGAATGAATCCAAGTGGGCTTCTGTAGAAGGAACTCGCGGCAACTTCAATTGGGGAGGGGCAGAGCGGGCTTTCAACTATGCCAAACAGCACAACTTCACCCACAAGTTCCACGCACTGGTATGGGGGGCGCAGTATCCCAACTGGTTGGAGAGTTTATCACCTAAGGATCGTTTTGCTGCCATCACCAACTGGTTTAATCACGCAAAGGCAAAGTTCAGCAAGCTACCCATGATCGATGTGGTGAACGAGGCTGTGGGTAACCATCAGGCTGGCAATGCCATGATGAAGGAGTCGCTGGGTGGTGGCGGTAAGACAGGTTACGACTGGCTTATCAAAGCCTTCGACATGGCCTATCAACGTTGGCCGGATGCCATCCTGATTTATAACGACTACAATTCGATACGGTGGGATGTTGACAACTACATCACATTGGTGCAGACATTGCGAGATGCCGGTGCTCCAATCGATGCCTATGGCAATCAATCGCACGAGCTGAACGACATCAGCGATAGTGAGTTGAAGAACGTCTTGAAAAAGCAGCAGGATGCACTGCAGATGCCCATGTTTGTCACCGAACTGGATATAGACAAAGCGAGTGATGCGCAGCAAGAGGCGCAGTACAAGAAGGTGTTACCTATCCTGTGGGAAGCACCCTATTGTGCCGGTGTCACCTTGTGGGGCTTTATCCATGGAGCCACCTGGGTGAACAACTCGGGCCTTTATAAGAATGGGGTAGAGCGCCCTGCCATGAAGTGGATCAAGGAGTATATGCAGTCAGATGCCGCCAAGAATGCCGTAGGTCCTCTTCCCGGTACGAAGAAAGAGGCTTCCATCTATATCCGTCCTGCTGCCCTGAAAGTGATCAGGGGCGATGTCCTTCCTATCAAGGTCAACGCCACATTGGCTACCAAGACCATTGAGAAAGTGGAGTTTTATGTTGAGAATGAACTGGCCGCCACGATGACCGAAGCGCCTTATATCGTTCAGTATGAGGTACCTTCCAGCATGTCTTCAGGTTGGAAGTCCACGAAGGCTGTGGTTACTGCTACCGATGGCACTACCTTCGAGCGCTATGGCCGTTTCAGTGTGGTGAGCGGGACTACCAAGCGTGAGCCATTCGGTGATGTGCCCGTATTGCCTGCTACCATCAAGATCGAGGAATATGATAAAGGCACTTCGGGCATCACCTCCTACAACACGACACGTACTTCCGCTACGCAAGCAAAGGCAGGTCAGTGGATGGACTACACCGTCGATGTCAAGGAAGACGGTTTGTATTCGTTCGATGCCACGGTGTCCTCGGTAACGTCCGACGGCAGGTTCCACCTGGCAGAATACGGTCTCGACAGTCTGTCGTTCCTCACCGAATTTGTGGGGGTTCCTAAAACCGGCGGCAACAGTCAGTGGAAGACGTTGCATGGCAATGTCATGAGTGAACTGAAGGCAGGTCGCCATGTGTTCACTCTTCTCATCGACAAGGGTAACTTCAACATCAAGGATATCACTTTCAATCGCATTGAGGAAGCCGAAGGCTCCTGTCTGCTGAAGGTGTCTGCCGGTCCTTATGGCGTTGGCGATGTCGTCAAGGTTACAGCACGTCCCAAGTTGTCATCCACCCTCAGTGAGGTAAGGTTTTATGCTGACAACTTGTTGATAGGCACTGCCACAGCCTCGCCATACGAATGCGTATTTACACCAACCGAAATGCGTAAATACACCATCACAGCCGTTGCCGTTGACACTGATGGTAAGGAGAAGTTATCACCAGCGCGCGAAGTGGAAGTCACCATCAACACCGCCATCCGTTCAGTTGTCAGTGACGAACGTGAAACACCGGTCTATAACGTCATGGGACAACCTGTAGGTGACAACTACCGTGGTATCGTCATCAAGAACGGAAAGAAGTACGTCATTAAGTAAAGAGAATTGTTGCAATTATTTATCCTGAATTCGAAAAGAATTCAGGATAAATAGTTTATTATCAATCGTTTGTGAAGAAACGAGCTTTGCAACACATTCTGAAAATAATCCCTTAAAAGTTTGCATCCTTCCTTTATCCAACCTAATTTTGCCATAGAGAATTTCACTCTATTACGTATCATTTTAAAAAAGAACGACTATGGCAAAAGTAGATTTAGTATCCTTAGAATGGACCGACCTCGTTTTCGAAGGACGTAATCAGGCCTATGGTGCCTATCAGCTTCGCAAGGAAACTTCCAAGCGTAATGTTTGGTCCACTGTATTTGTTGCCCTTATGGCTGTCCTCCTTTATCTTGGTCTTACGTTTCAGAACATGGTAGAGGCAAACCGCACTGTTGAAAACACCCAGATGGTGGAAGTCACCAACCTTCGTGACAAGAATAAAGAGGCGAAGGTTGAACGAAAAGAGGAGATCAAGTTAGAACCTGAGCGGACGTTAGAGAAGGTGAAGTCATCCATTAAATTCACTGCTCCAGTCATCAAGAAAGACAATCTGGTGAATGAGGAAGAAGAGATAAAGCTCGATGAAATCGAGAAAAGTAACAAGGCTATTGGTGCCCTGACCGTGGAGGGTACCGATGAGGTGGGCGGTGAAGTACTCAAGATCAGAGATGAGATAGCACCTCCCGAGCCCCCGAAAGCCGTTGAAGACAACAAGATCTTCGAAGTGGTGGAGCAAAAACCATCGTTCCCCGGTGGTGATGCAGCCCTGATGTCGTGGCTCAGTCAGAACATCAAATATCCCTCAATTGCCGCAGAAATAGGTGTCCAGGGTCGTGTGATTGTTCAATTTGTAGTTGAGAAGGACGGTTCTATCACCGACGTAAAGATTGCCAAGAGTGTAGATCCCTCCCTCGACAAGGAAGCGGCACGTGTCATCAAGAGCATGCCCCAATGGATAGCAGGACGCCAGAATGGCTCTGCCGTTCGTGTCAGGTTCACGGTTCCTGTCACCTTCAAACTGCAGTAATCCTCGAGGAAAGAGGTCTGTATGACTGGTAGCCAAAAACAGGATTATTGTTTTGCTGTTCAAGAAAAAGTTTGTACCTTTGCGTGCTGTCCGGTTTTTGCCGCTTTTGTTTACGCAGCCAAAGATAGGCAAAATACTGAGCAGCACGATGTTATTTTACGATCAAACAAATGGTAGTTTTGCTGCGGAATTTGATTATATGATAAAAAAGATGATTCTCTCTATCCTGTTGGCAATCTCTGCAACAGCGACAATGGCACAAACAAACCCAAAGTCCGGTTATGTCATCACCAACAATGGGGATACCATCAGAGGTAACATTGACTTCCGAACGAATGAGAAACTGTCGAAGCAATGTGTGTTCTGGCCAAACGGAGGAAGTGAGAGCAAGACCTACAAGCCCGGTGACATAGAGGGTTTCCGGTTCGACAATAACGGAAAGTATTTTGTGACTCGCCGATTGGATCTCTTTGGCGAGTCTCAACTGTTCTTTGCTGAGTTTATGGTTCAAGGCATGATGAACCTGTACTGTGTGGCAGACACCTATGATGAGTACTTCTTCTTTGAACGTGAGGACGGCGAGATGGCACTGCTCACCAACAGGGCGGTTTTATCGTCATCAACGATTCATGATGAGAAGGATATTCAACAGGAGCAGAAAGAACAATACGGGAAGGTGAAACTTCTGCTGAAGGACTCGTGGAAGGCATGTCAAGATATGAACGATACGAACTTGACAAGACGGAAACTTGTCAATGTGGTACGTGACTATCACAATGACGTATGTACGGACGGCAGCTCGTGCATGGTGTATGAATACAAGGAGGAATCCGACAAGATGAAAACCCACATCAAGGCTTTCGCCGGATATGCATACTTTTCACATGAGAAGACAGCCAATCAGAACCTGCCTGACGAGAACTACCATGGTGGGGTGTTCGAAATCGGTATCGGGGTGGAAGTAGGTATAGAACGGGTCATGAAGGGTGGCAGTGTGGAGATAGGGGTAGCCTATTCTCCCAAAACGAAATTCGAACACGACACCATGGTGAAAGGAGGCCACGAACCGTCGCATACAACGTACGAAAAAAGCAGGGCGACCATCACAATAGGTGTGGCTAAACGTTATGGCAAGGGGAGGATTCAACCGCTTGTCCGTGGTGGCGGCTTCTATGTGTTCCATCAAGGAAACAGGGAAACCAGAACCTATCAGTCTAAACAGATCGTGGATATAACATGGGACAATACAGCACACTACGGTGTCTATCTCGGTGCCGGTGCCCAGATGGCGGTAGGCAAGCACTATGCCAAACTGCATGCCGACTGGTACAAGTCATTGCAGGCTTCAGGTAATATGATGAGGTGGGGCCTCACCGCTGAGTTCGCACTATAATGCACCTCTCATCAAAAGACATATTGGATTGGTTGGAACACATTATTCAAGGCATTAAAAAAAGAACGGATTCGTGAAATTGCTACCATGCTACCACTCACCTCTTGAAATGCCCTTAAACAAAGGGAATCTGGGGTGGCTCCCATAGACTTTCAGCCGCACAGGCTGATTATCTTTTTCGTTTTTTTTGTTTTTTTCGATGTTAGGCTTTTCTCGCCGCTTTGCTTTGAGTGACTTTTGGTCCTGTGTGTAGCGCACGCAGCTCAGCTGAATTTGCAATTCGGCTGCATGGAGTATGAGGATTTGCAATCTGATCAATAGCGAATCACAGATTCTTATACTCACTTCCGCCGAATTACAAATTCGACGGAGCTGGGAAAATGGAGGAGTTATTCACTTAAGATGGAAGAATCCTGGCCATGCGGATAACGTCAGATTTGTTAAACTGTATAAAAACGCAGGTAAGAACGTAATAATATTCCGAAATTCCTCGTTTAACATGAGAATGGATCCTGTAAATGTAAAATTTAATAAAGATCCTCACAAATTAGTGAATGCATTTATAATTAATCGTTGATATGAAAAAGCTGTTGACTGTTTTTATATTCACCCTGTGCATACACACGACACATGCTCAGCATCCGATTATCCAGGAGTTTAAACGATTCTATGCAGAAGCTGACACATCCTGCTACGTGGAGAAGATTCAGGAGGGTTTGGATGACTATGATCGTTGGTACGAGGATTCCATCATTAATACGGGTGTATCTTTTCCTTTCATACCAGAGTATGACCCTGCACATGTTGATTTGCATCGCGAACGAAAAGTATGGGCAGTGGCTATAACTGCCTATGACACGGAGAGCTACTCATTGACAGATGATCATATATACGACCATTTGGGTATCGACAGCCTATATGGAATGATAGTGACATGCTGCAATAAGCGCATGAGGATCAAGGGGAGAGCAGATGTCCCAGAAAAGGGTATCTATGATCAGTTCGATGGGGGTGATCCTGGGATGACGGCGAGAAAAACGCGTAAGGTGCAAAGTCGGCTGCTCAGGAATATCATCAAGGAGAAACCAGATGTCATCCTATTCATGACGACGTTCCTGCCAACGTATATGTACGTCAAAAACGATTCAATATACGTAATGGGTGTTGACGGCACGAAACACGAGCTGAACCAATATGTACAAAAATGCCCCTTCATTGAATGTGTCCGGGAAGCGGACAGAGTTCGCCCGACACTGAGGGAAATCCGACAAGGAGCAGATCCTAAATATTACCGTAAAACAGGCAGAACACCTCCTGAGTTGTTAAGAATATGCCAGTCCAGATGACATGTATCATTCAAGGTGCATGGCGATGGACAACCATTTCATGCTTCAAATGGTTTAAGACCAAGTGGAGAAGATATATGTTTGGATCAAATATGTGAAGTATGTTTTCAAACCGGCTATACTTCCTAAGCCACGTGACA
This sequence comes from Prevotella sp. UBA3294, assembly GCA_002361535.1. GTDB lineage: Bacteria > Bacteroidota > Bacteroidia > Bacteroidales > Bacteroidaceae > Prevotella. The sequence goes on along the minus strand of DETG01000069.1, from coordinate 491 downwards.
AATTCGTTAAAAAGAAGAAGTGGATGTGGAAAATGAGTCGGACTGGGAAAGATATATGCACAAATAAGCTTTCGTTTTCAGTATTGAAGGTTACGGTAAGCTAATGAACATACATTTATCTACTGGCTGCAGATACCTACAGAGGAGATCGTTTAGCAAGATGATTACTGACCCCACCCCTCGCTTCGCTCTTCCCCGCCCCTACAATGGGCGGGGAGTGCCATGCGGATAGGAAAGCGTTCGCGCACAAAAAAGTTTTTGTAAAATTGCTACCATGCTACCACTCACCTCTTGAAACGCCCTTAAACAAAGGGAATCTGGGGTGGTAGCAAGGTAGTAGATGGTAGCAATGCTCCGTTCACGGTTAGTCACAGACTTGGACGAGCCGTAATACACACCCCTCGAATCCGTAATATCCGAGGCAGCGAGGTTACGTTTCGGCGATGGCGGTCAAGGTAGAGTGGCATTGTGGCGGTTGGGGTTGGGTTTTT
>DETG01000110.1 GCA_002361535.1 Prevotella sp. UBA3294 | reverse complement strand
TTTATACTACATAAACAAAGAGCATCTATCTTGTTATTTGGGCAAAAACAAAGAGGGAGATGAAGATAGAATGGCAGAAATCGAAAAATGGAAGTTAGAAGAAGCGAATTGGATAAATACATAACATTTATAACCGCATCTATACTCCTCATTGGTAAATATGCGGTAGCAAGTTGTACCAGGTTGAAGTTGTTGCCCAATGCTCATTCATTCTCTTATATCATAGCAAAAAGGGGAGTTTACAGATCTAACATTTAGACGTAATCTCATAATTAAAGGGCATAGTCATCGTCTCTGAACTCTAAGGTAAAACTGCGACATTCTATCGCAGTTTTACCTCACAATAACAGAAACGTTCATAGATATTAACTGCTCAAGAACTGCACATTATTATGCTTTTTATGGTTTCGTAAAGTTAAAAGTGTTAATTCTTCGACTTTTTTATCGTTCGTAGAATCTACGACTTCACTTTTCTACCGTTTAACAACAAAAGTATTGATATATAATAAGTTATAGATACTCTGGTTGTAGAAGTCTATCCCGTGTTATATCTTATATCAAAAATCCATTTGATATTCCTTCATATGTTTTTTTCATGATATCAGACAATGCTGTTCTACTAGTACCCAAGGGTACGAAAAGTAAATATTTAACATGTTCTGGCTGGTCTAATTTTTCAGAAATAATAGAAAGTAGTGCTCAATTCAGCTTGTCAATATCAGTTTCGGGTAATGGCTCCGTATCTTATAGTGGCATAACTATTCGAGGTAAGACTTCATCTTTCACTATTGATGAAGGTTCTTCGGCAACGATTACAATTACCCCTGATACCGGTTACCGTATAGCGAGCGTAAAGGTGGGTAATACTGATGTAACTTCGAAGGTTTCGAATAACCAATATATAATTAGCAACATTACCACTAATACAACCGTATCGGTAACATTCGAAGCCATCCCTCCAACGACCTATACGTTGAGCATTACAGCCTCTGGCAACGGCTCCGCTTCATACAGTGGTACGACCGTCAGGGGCAAGACGACCTCGTTCACGGTCAATGAAGGGACGTCAGCCACGATAACTTTCACTCCCGACGGAGGCTATCGTATAGCCAGCGTGAAGGTGGGTAGTACGGATGTTACTTCGAAGTTGTCAAGCAATAAATACACGATCAGTAACATCTCGGCAAACACCACGGTCACCGTCACGTTTGAAGCCATCCCTCCCACGACCTATACGTTGAGCATTACAGCCTCGGGTGGCGGTACGGCATCCTATAGCGGAACCAGTATCAGGGGACGAACGACTTCGTTTACCGTGGAGGAAGGCACCTCTGTCACGATTGCATTTACCCCTGACAACAGCTATCGAATCGGCAGTGTCAAGGTAAACAATACCGATGTGACTTCAAACCTCTCAAATAACCGGTGTACGATTAACAGTATTACGAGGAATACCACCGTATCCGTAGTGTTTGAGGAGATTCCCGCAACAACCTATTCATTGTCGATTACGGCCTCGGGTAACGGTTCTGCTACTTATAACGGTACGACCGTCAGGGGGAAGACGACCTCGTTTACGGTAAATGAAGGAACATCGGTCACGATTACGTTTACACCAGATACAGGCTATCGGATAGTTAGTGTGAAGGTGAATAATACGGATGTGACTTCAAGCATCTCAAACAACCGGTGTACGATTAGTAGTATCTCACGAAATACGACCGTTTCGGTTGAGTTTGAGGTGATTACTTATTCACTGAGTATCACGGCATCGGGTAATGGTTCGGCCTCTTACAATGGTACAACCATCAAGGGACGTACCAATTCGTTCACCGTGGAACATGGTACATCGACAACGATTACATTCACACCCGACAACGGTTATCGACTTGCCAGTGTGAAGGTGAATAATACGGATGTGACTGCGAACGTAAGGAACAACCAATATACGATTAGCAGTATCACGGCGAATACTACCGTGTCTGTTACATTTGAGGTGATTCCTCCAAAGGTTTATACCCTGAGCATCACGGCATCAGGTAACGGGACGGCTTCTTACGGAGGGACAACAGTGAGAAGTAAGACAACGACCTTCGAAGTTACGGAAGGCTCGTCCGTATCCGTAACTTTCGCTCCTGACAACGGCTATCGGGTGGCCAGCGTATGGGTGAACAATACTCACGTGACGGCCAATGTGAAGAATAATCAATATTCCATTAGTAATGTTTCCGGGGATATCACGATGAATGTAGCTTTCGAGGAAATCCCCGCCACTACCTATACATTGAGTGTGACGGCTACAGGAAACGGAAGCATTGCTTATGGAGACAATGAAATCAGGAATGGCTCCAACACCTTTACGGTGAACGAAGGGACATACGCATCGTTTGTGTTGACGGCAGATATCGGTTTCCGTGTGGGGAGCCTGAAGGTGAATAATGCCGATTACATGAGTAACGTGAAGGACAACCAGTTTACGGTGAACGATATCACCAGGAATACTACGGTGAGCGTGGTGTTCGAAGAAAGGGAGAAAGCACTGACTCTTGACGGTATGAACTTCACGGTGCTGTCGTATGCCGACAAGACAATCAACCTGGCAAAAGGAGAGTATGGAAAGGTGTTGGAGGTGCCAAGCACGCTGACGTATGAGAAAGAAACATGGACGGTGGCTGGTATTGATGACAATGCACTGAAGGGAAATGACGACTTGGCGGCTGTCATCTGGAACCCAGCCACACTCTTTAACGAGGAGGTGAGTAACCCGAACCTGCTGCTGTATGTCACGGCTGCCCGGTATGCGCCTACCACGATCAAGAACGTAGTGGTGAACGATAAGGCAACGAGCATCACCCTGACGGATGCCGCTAACGGGAACGATTTTTATTGTCCGAGAGAGTTCACGGCAGAGCAGATCAGCTATACTCATCGGTATGAGATGACCACGGGAATAGAGGAGAGTAGGGGATGGGAGACGATCGCCTTGCCCTTCGATGTAGATCGGGTGGAACACAGCACGAAGGGAACGGTGGTGCCGTTTGCCAGTTGGAATACTTCATCGGTGACAAAACCGTTCTGGCTGTATCAGTATGGTAGTGGTGGCTTTACGGAAGCTACGGTCATCCGTGCGAATACACCTTATATCATTAGTATGCCGAACAACGAACAGTATCTGGCAGCGTACCGCCTGAACGGCACGGTGACATTCTCTGCCAGAAATGCCACGGTAAAGGCAACGGATGAGGCGATAATAGCGAACAACGGTGACATGTCATTTGTTCCCTGTTTCTCGGTGCGACAGGCACAGACAAATGACTATGCGCTGAACGTGAACAATGAACTTGCTTCGAATTCTTCTACCGTCGTGGAGGGCAGTAGGTTCATCAGGAACAGCAGGGTAGTACATCCGTTTGAGGCATACTTCACCACATCGGCGCAAAATGCCAGACCGTTCATCCCCGTGTTTGAGGATGTGCCTACAGGAATCAAGGACATTCCGCTACTGGATGATAGAGTTCAAGGTAATGATGCATGGTACACACTCGATGGCCGGAAGCTGAAGGGCAAGCCAGTGAAGAGTGGAGTGTACATTAACAATGGTAAGAAGGCCGTTGTAAAATGAAGGATGAGGGATGAAAGATTCGTCTAATTTGTCTAATTCGTAGAGTAGTAGATAATTGAATTGAAGGAATGAGAAAGATATTGATTGTATTGACTGTCTTCTTGACGTTACCTGCATGGGGACAGGATATAGAGATCAAAGACTTCGTGCGGAACCATACCAGCTTGGTGGCGCGGATGAATCCAGTGTATGATAATGCTGATGAGGCATGTGCGCTGATACGCTTCTCGGTGAGGGACACGTTGATGATTATCGAACCGAATATGGGGGTGGTAAAAAGGGTGAACAAACCGGGAGAGATCCAGTTGTATGTGCCTGCAGGTACCAAACGCATGACAGTGAGGTATAAGAACTTCCTGCCGCTGAGGGATTATGTGATACCAGAGCCGTTGGAAGGGAAAGCCACCTATGATGCCATTATCACCGTGAAAGAGGATGCGATGACCCAACAGAAAGCAAACAGGGAACATAACGTGTATGTGGGAGCTGGCTATCAGGTGATGGCGGTTTCGGGACCATCGTTGGCTTTGGGCTTCAAAATGAAACAGCACGTGGTGGAATTAGGCGCCGTTATCGGACTGACAAAGACAGACGACCTGTATTTTTACAAAGGAACGAACACGTTAAAGGCGGCTTGGAAATACAGCGCAATCAGAGCTCAAGCACGCTATGGATACGAAATACCACTGACGGATTTTCTGAGTATCACTCCGCAGGCAGGTGTGGTCATGAATATGTTCTCGGGGAACAGTGTGGATGATACCGATGTGAAGACGGATGATTTTAAGAAAGCATCATCGGTGGCAGGTCTGATTGCTGCCAGACTCTCCTTCTCTATTAACGACCAGTTGAAGGTGCAGCTAACACCGGAGTATGACTTCGGAATCAGTAAGAGCGATAACTGCAAACTGATCAGTGAATATGACAACACGTTTAAAGGCTGGACGGATGGTTTTAACCTGAATGCCGGCATCATATTCTATTTCTAAGCGTATGGGAACAAAGAAATATATTGTATTGATGATAGCTGTGATGATACTGACGGCTTGCTCAGAGAGCGGCGATGTGGAGGATATCATCATCAGTAAGGAAAAGATAGAGAACACGAGCTCTGTATTACAGGTGAATGTGGCGTCACTCGGCTTTGAGGCATTGGGAGGCTCGAAGGAGTTTAGAATTACTAGTAATACAGGGTGGAGGATAACGGCACCAGACTGGTGCGTGCTGTCGGCAACAACGGGTTCCGATAATGCGGTGATCACTGTGACTGCCGATGAAAATACCACAGCAGAACAGCGTTCGGGTTCGATTGTGGTTACGGGTGTCGGTGCTTCACCCGTGACAATTATTGTGAGTCAGGAGGGACAAAAGAACGTGCAGACGATACCGGGCGCGGGAGATAATGTGCCGCCATCGGTGTAGAGTGAAGAGTGAAGATTCACTCTTCACTCTTCACTTTATTCTGCCGTCAGTTCAAAGACGCAGCTGTTGTAGTCTTTCTCCAGAGGGAGGAAGAGACCTTGTTCCTTGAGAAGCTTACCGCTGAACACTTTTCCTTCGAGGGGTGATGGTTGACTGCCCACCTTCACATTCAATTCATGCAGACGGTAGTTCTTGGAGGCATCAAGACCGGCCAGTCGGATGCGTGGTGTCTTTATATTATAAAGGTATTGGATACGGTGGGTAAACAATACAGCCTTGGTCTTCTGATCGTTGGTGTACATCAGTGAGGCGATACCTTGGTTATCGTAGGGAGATATCAAACGGTAGATGTTTCCCAGCTGGATGATGTCGCGCAAGCGTTTGTAGTCGGCGATGGCTCTGCGGCACTGCTCGCGTTCCTCATCGGTCATGTTACGGGGTTGCAATTCGATGCCTAACCGTCCTGACATGGCCACATCGGTGCGGAACTTGATAGGAGTGGTGCGCCCGGTGTTCCAATAGGGTGAGTGTGCGATATGCTGTCCCATGGCATTTGAGGGGAAGAAGTAGCTGGTGCCCCACTGGATGAATACGCGTTGATAGGGATCGTTGTTATCGCTGGTCCAGAACTCCTCGAAATAGGGGAGAAGTCCGTAGTTCACACGTCCGCCACCGCTGGAGCAGTCTTGGATCACTAACTTGGGATACTTGGCGCGGATGCGTTCCAGTGTTTTGATGAGTCCACGGTGGTATTCGATATACAGATGACTCTGTTTGTTGGCGGGGAGGTAGTTCGATCCGAAGTTCTGCAGGGAGCAGTTGGCATCCCATTTCATATAATAGATGTCGGGATTCTCCTGCATCAGGTCATCCACGATCTTGAAGACATAGTCCTGCACCTTTGGGTTACAGAGGTCAAGCAGCAGCTGTGTACCGCCACGTCCAAGTTTCAGGTCGCGGTTCTTCTCCTGCAGTACCCAGTCGGGATGTTTCTCGAAGAGCTCACTCTTGGTGTTGGCACTCTCTGGCTCGATCCATATACCGAACTCGATGCCGAGGCTTTTGGCTTTCTGTACCAAGGTAGCGATGCCGTTCGGCAGTTTCTTGCGATCCACCATCCAGTCGCCCAAGGTGCTGGTGTCGTCATTACGCTGGTATTTGTCACCAAACCATCCGTCATCCATCACGAAGAGCTCACCACCCATCTCTTTGATGTCGTCCATCATGTTGAACATCCCTTCCTCGTTGACGTTGAAGACCACCCCTTCCCAGGAGTTCAGCAGGATCTTACGGGCCTGGTCACCTTGATTCAACCAGCCTTCGTAGCGTGCCCATCGGTGGAAGTTGCGACTTACGCCGCTCATTCCCTCATTGGAGAGAGTGAAGGCGAGCTTCGGTGTGGTGAACACCTCTTTGGGTTCGAGGATATATTCTGTGGTCTGGGGATCGATGCCGGCATAGAAATGAGCGTAGCGGTTGTCACCGGAGTTATTCACGCGCAGCTCGTAGTTACCGCTCCAGCAGAGGGCGGCACCAACCACACGACCCCTGTTCTCCTGGGGCTTGCCATCGAGAGAGATCATCATCTCAGGTGCATCGTTGTGAGCATTACGCACACCATCACTGTTACGCACGACTTTCAGTCCTGGGAGGATAGGCTCGCAGGTGGGGGTGGTCTCAGCACTCCAGTTACCATGCATGTGCACCATATAGAGGTCACCCTGTGGGAAAACGAGATGCCCGGAGTCGTAGCGTTTCAAGGTAATGGCTTTCTTCTCTCGATGAGAGACCTCCATCCATGTCTCAATCATATCCACGGTGTTGTAAGCTTTGTAGAACACCTTCAGCGTGACGGGATATTTCTTATCGGTCATGGTGATGGTGGTTACCGTGGCATGTCCCTCCGAGGAGGTTGTCACATCATCCACGGTGGGGTAGAGGGTCCACTGACCATCGTTATGCAGCACTTGGATAGCGGACAGGGCCATCATGTCGTTTTGTCCAAACGCAGGATAGGCAGCTTGGTTCAAGTCCATGTTCGACCCCTGTAGCTGCTGTACTTCGTTGCTGGAGAGTTTCTCGCCAAAGTAGTTGATGCAAAGGGCATCACCGTTGTTGGCATGCATCACCAACGAGGTGTGTGGCGTGCTTACCACGATGTTTCCTTGCCAAGCGAGAGCAGGCATAACACTCATCGCAGTCATGATGACCACGGAAAGAATTGTTTTTTTCATAAGCTATTGTTGTTAGTTGTCATTCTTATTTCCTGATGGTGACGTTCACATTCCTGCGCTGCACGTTCTTGCAGTTGAAGAAGTCCATGTCGTTCTCTGCCGTGATATAGATGTCTTTTAGGGTTATGTTCATGATGGGCTTTTCGGGGAGGCCGTTGAAGAACATGGCACGACGGGCACCTCGGCAGATAATGTTCTCAATGTCGATGTTACGGAACTCGGGCGTTGTCTCGTCAACAGGCTTCGGCTCGATGTTATTTACTTTCTCACCACTCTCAAGAACCTCAATCACCGACTTTCCGCCATAGTAGAGGTCGAAGGTGATGGCATCACCTTGGATGTCGAACATGGAGATGTCGCGGATAAAGATGTTCTCCACGATACCGCCACGTCCCCTGCAGCTCTTGAAACGCAGTCCTACATCGGTACCGAGGAACTGGCAGTTTTGCACCAGAATGTTCTTCACACCGCCGCTCATCTCTGAACCTACCACGAAACCGCCATGTCCTTGGAATACAGTACAGCCGTCAACCACCACGTTCTCACATGGACGACCGCGACGACGGCCATCGGCATCCTTTCCGCTCTTGATGCAGATACCGTCATCGCCGGCATCAAACACAGAATTGACAATCAAGGCATTGCGGCACGACTCCAAATCGAGTGCATCGCCATTCTGGGCATAGGCGGGATTACGGGCCAACACGTTATCGATGATGATGTTCTCGCACATCAGCGGATGGATGTTCCAGGCGGGAGAGTTCTGGATGATGATGTCTTTCAGCAGCACATTCTTGCAGTTCACTAAGCTCAGCATCACAGGGCGCAGGAATCGTTTGATGTAGTTCCAGTCTTCCTCGGTTTGCATCCCCGTGGGCACATTCATGTTCGCCGTTGTGTCTGCATGTAGATAACCGGCACTGGGAAGCCAGAGGTCATCGCGTTTGAATACGCCGCCAGGCTGCGAAGTGAACTTCTTCCATTGGGCATCGGTCACCTTCTGTTTCTTCAAAGGACGCCAGCATAGTCCGTTACCATCGATGGCTCCTTTTCCTGTAATGGCAATGTTGGTGGCACCATTGGCAGAGATCGGTGACTGGCAACGCCGGGTCTCCAATCCCTCGAACGATGTACTGATAATATCATAGAGCTTCTCGTCTCCCGAGAACAGGATGACGGCACCTTTCTCCAGATGAAGGTTGATGTTGCTTTTCAGTACGATCGGACCGGTGAACCACACGCCCTGTGGCACGATCAGCTTCCCTCCTCCTTGCTGCGTGAGCGTTTCCACAGCTTGCCGGAAGGCATCGGTGCAAAGAGCAGAGCCGTCGCCTTTAGCACCGAAGTCTTTGATGTTCACTGAACGGTTGGGGAACGTAGGGGCTTTCACTTCAATCATCTTGAACGGAAGATTCTGCGTGTACTGTCTGTAAGGATTGTCTTGTGCCCAGGCGGCTGTCGTCAGGAACAGGATGAGGGCAAGAATTTGTTGTTTTGGTTTCATTTGTTATTCAGGGTTATGTAATTATTATGTTATGTGATTGCAAAGGTACGGATAAACGAGCACAATGCAAAGAAAAACTTCTTTTTTTTTGCATTGTCGAGTGAGAGTACCTTCAACGAAGTAAAAGGTACGGATAAACGAGCACAATGCAAAGAAAAACTTCTTTTTTTTGCATTGCCGAGTGAGAGTACCTTCAACGAAGTAAAAGGGGGCATCGCCCCATATTCAAATAAAAGGGAAGCCCCTGCAGTGACGAATCACGTACAGGGGCTAATGAAAGGAGGAGTGGTACCACCAGGAATCGAACCGGGGACACACGGATTTTCAGTCCGTTGCTCTACCAACTGAGCTATGGCACCATTGGTTTTGTTTTGCGGGTGCAAAGGTACAACTTTTTCTCGAACCTCAAAAACTTTTCCTTAGAAACTTTACTCATTTAACGTTTCCTAACAATCTCCTCTCTCTACGCTTTGCTTTCAGCCTATCATTATCTTCACCTTATTCTATATTCTATGCACTATGCACAACGAACGCGGTGCTATCTCAGTGGATTCCATCCCTGCGCGGTAATCTCAAATTCCTGGTTGTCTCTGGTAACAAGCATGCAACCTAATTCTTTACGGGTTATATGTCCGATCACCTTCACATCTTCCATGGCCTCCACTTTCTCATAGTCGCCGATAGGAACGGTGAAAAGGAGTTCATAGTCTTCACCGCCGTTCATAGCGCATGTGGTGACATTCATATTGAATTCTTCTGCCATGACTGCAGTCTGGTAGTCGATGGGGATATTCTTCTCATAGACTCGGCATCCGGCATCGGAATGCTTACAGATATGCAGGAGTTCGCTTGACAGTCCGTCGGAGATGTCCATCATGGAGGTAGGCTGGATTCCCACTTCCCTTAATTGTCTGATAATGTCTCCCCGGGCTTCGGGTTTCAACTGTCGTTGCAAGAGATATTCCTTTCCGGCGAAGTCGGGCTGGAAGTCGCGCAACAACGCACTTTGGTTCTTGAACCTCTCGCGCTGTTGTTCATAGGTGCCGTTATTCTTGGCTTCCTGTATTTGCTTGTTCAGTTCATCGATCTGCTGGTAATAGACAGCCTTTTCACGTTCCAGCAGTTGCAGTCCCATATAGGCAGCACCCAGATCTCCGCTGACGCAGATCAGATCGGTGTCTCGTGCGCCCTGTCTATAGACGATGTCTTCTTTGCGGGCCTCACCGATGCAAGTGATACTGATGGCGAGTCCTGTGAGTGATGAAGTCGTGTCTCCCCCCACAATATCGACATCCCATTTGTCGCATGCCATGCGTAATCCGCTGTAGAACTGCTCCATGTCTTCCACGGAGAAGCGTTTGCTGAGTGCCATACTGACGGTGACTTGTCGTGGAATACCGTTCATGGCGAAGACATCAGAGATATTCACCATGGCTGATTTGTATCCTAAGTGTTGTAGGTCGATATAGGTCAGATCGAAGTGCACACCCTCCATCAGCATATCGGTGGTGACAAGTACCTCCGTGTCAGGATAATGGAGCACGGCGCAATCATCGCCTACTCCCTTCAGTGTTGATTCGTTTTTGGACTTGATATCTTGGGTGAGTCGGTCAATCAGACCGAACTCACCGAGTTTCGCTATTTCCATTGCTTCTTACTGTTTTAAGCGCGGTTGATCATCTCGCGCATGATTTCTGTCATCAGGGGCTGTGCCTTGTTGGCAGCCTCCTGAACTTCCTCATGACTCACTTCCACGGGATCGTCGAATCCGCCTAAGTCGGTGATGACGGAGATGCCGAAAGTCTTGATGCCGCAGTGGTGGGCGACGATCACTTCGGGAACGGTGCTCATTCCTACAGCATCACCGCCCAAAATCCGGTACATCCTATATTCTGCGGGAGTCTCGAAGGTAGGACCCTGCACGCCCACATACACTCCATGCACCACGTGGATACCCTTCTCTTGAGCGATCTTGTCTGCCACAGCCACCATACTGAGGTCATAGGGCTCGTGCATGTCAGGGAATCGCGGTCCGGTGGGGAAATTCTTCCCACGCAGCGGATGCTCCGGGAAGAAATTGATATGGTCGGTGATGATCATCAGGTCGCCGATCTTGAATGATGGGTTCATTCCTCCTGCTGCATTACTTACAAAGAGGGTCTTGATACCTAATTCATACATCACCCTTACAGGGAAGGTCACCTCTTTCATGGAGTATCCCTCGTAGAAATGGAAACGTCCCTGCATGGCCATGATATCCTTGTTGCCGAGTTTTCCGAAGATCAGTTTCCCCGAATGTCCCTCAACGGTAGAAACGGGGAAATTGGGAATCTCCTCGTAGGGGAATTCATATTTATCCGTTATTTCGGAAGCTAATTGTCCGAGTCCCGTTCCCAGAACGATTGCGGTTGTTGGACTTGTGGTCATCCTTTGCCTTAGCCAGGACGCTGTTTCTTGAATTCTTTCGTACATATCCAATGATTTTTTCGTTAAACTCTTCTTGTTGTTCCAGCATGAATTCGATCTCTACCGGTAACATATATATATGTTGTCGGACCTCATCAGACAGTCCTTCCACACCGAAGAGCCTTGCGTTATCTTTCTCTGTCGTGATAATGATTTTGGGCTCGGGCATGGCAGCGAACATCTCGTTGATCCGCTCGATATCTTTCCGCTTGAAGCGATGATGGTCGGGGTAGGTGAGTGGTGTGATGTTCTTGGTGTATGGCTTGAGGTCGATGATGATCTGCTTGGGCGAGGCAATGCCAGTGAGCAGCAAGATATTCTCATCGGGCTGAATGTCGCTGACGGGTCTGTCTTCACCGAAATAGAGCGGTTTCAGCTTATTGTATTTCAGGGTTGTGAAATACAGTTTCTGATAGGGGAAAAGATCCATGGCACGTGTGAGCACTCTGAATTCCATGGGCTTGAGGTTTCGCGGGCACTTCGTCACGATCACGATATCTGCACGGTTCTTCCCCTGCTTAGGTTCCCGAAGTCGTCCGGCAGGCAGCAGCTTGTCATAGATAATCAGACGGTGGTAGTCAACTAAAAGGATGTTGACTCCGGGTTTCACATACCTGTGCTGATAGGCATCATCGAGAAGGATGACATCCGTATCTTTGGTCTCCTCGTCTTCTGTGAGCCGTTCGATGCCGTGGCAACGGTTCTTGTCAACGGCCACATAGACATCGGGATATTTCTTCTTCATCTGGGAAGGCTCATCTCCAATCACAGAGGCTGTGGCATCTTTGTCGGCCAGGACATATCCTTTGCTTTTGCGCTTGTATCCCCGACTGAGCACGGCCACTTTGGTCTTGTCGCGAAGCAGTCGGATCAGATACTCCACGTGGGGGGTCTTACCAGATCCCCCCACAGTGATGTTCCCCACCGAGATAACGGGTACTTTGAAGTCACGGCTTTTCAGGATACCCATATCAAAGAGTCGGTTACGGATACCCACGCCGAGTCCGTAAATCCAGCTCAGTGGCAGCAGCCATTCGTGTATTTTGATGAAATCACCTTCCATGTTGTTTTATCGTATGTTCATATAGAACGGAATCCTTGCCTGGATGGCGTTCTGTTTGTTCAAGCTCTTCAGAAGCATGAACGGTTCATAATACTCGCCGAGTGTTGTCCGCATCTTTGCATCGAGGTAGTTGCCGCTGGCGGTCGATGTGCTCTCCAGTAAGTCTTGGAAGATATCGCCCTTTCCTGGGTAGGATGCAGTATGGTATTCTTCCACCTTGGCAAGCTGTGCTGCTTTCTTCACGGCATCATCGATGCTGCCTAACTGGTCAACGAGTTTGATGCCCAGTGCATCCTTGCCCAGCCATACATGTCCTTGTGCGATTTTCTCGATGGCATCCACACTTTGTTTCCTGCCGTCGGCCACACGCTTGCGGAACAGTTGATATCCCCGTTCGATATAGGTGTTGAGATAGCTCATCTCCTCCTCGTTGAAGGGACGTGCCATCGTACCGAAGCCGGCATTCTTGTTGGTCTTCACCTCATCGAACTTCACTCCCAACTTCTGAGTGAGCAGACCGCTAAAGTCGGGGAACATACCAAAGATTCCGATACTACCTGTAAGGGTAGTCGGCTCGGCAACGATCCAGTTTGCCGGACAGCTGATGTAGTAGCCGCCAGAGGCTGCCATGCCTCCCATGGAAACCACGACGGGCTTCTTAGCTTTCAGTTTCATCATGGCATGCCAGATCTGTTCAGAGGCGTATGCCGATCCACCACCGCTGTTCACACGTAGCACAACAGCTTTCACATTGTCGTCGTTCGCCAGTTCCTCCAAGTCCTTGCTCACATCCTTTCCTACGATCTGATGTTCCGTCGGGCCTAAGATATTCTCCGTCTTTTGATCAACGATGTCGCCATAGGCATAGTACACGGCAATCTCTTCCCCTTTGTTGTTCTCCTTGACATTCTGCATCTGCTCCACGCTAATCTGACTGATCTCGTCTTTCTCATCGAGCTGAAGGAGTTTCTTCACCTCACCTTTCACCTCATCGCTATACAGCAGCTTATCCACCAGCTTCTGCTGAATGTAGTTCTGGGGATCGTCGAGCATCACCATCCCGTCGGCCAAGGCATTCAGAGACTCCTTGCTGACCTTCCTGGATGTGGCAACATCGCTCAGCATCGTGTCCCATATTCCAGTAATGTAGGCAGTGATCTGCTCACGGTTGGGATCACTCATGTGGTCAGACGTGAAGGTCTCGGGAGCACTCTTGTATGTCCCCACCTTTGCCAGCTGCATCTTTACACCGTATTTCTCCATCAGGTCTTTGAGGTAATAAGGTTGAGCGGCTAAGCCGTGCCAGTCGATCATACCATAGGGATTCAGCCAGATCTTGTCAGCGACGCTGGCCAGATAATAGGAACTCTGGGTATATTGATCGCCGTATGCCACAATCCACTTGCCGCTTTTCTTGAAGTCGGCCAGCGCATCGCGCAGCTCTTGTGTTGAAGCGGGTGAGTTGCTGCTGAACATTCCCATCTCGATGTAAATACCTTTGATACGGTCGTTATTCTTTGCTTTCTTCACGGCGTGAAGGACGTCCTCCAGACTGATACTTGTGCCGACAACCCCGGATAGGGTGGCCATTAGGTCGTTCTCCGTGCGCTCTTCCATGATACCGTTCATGTTAAGAACCAGCACACTGTTGTCTTTCACATTCGTTGTTGCATCCGAAGAGGCCACCATGCCTACGATGCTCATGACTCCGAATATTCCTATAACCAGAAGGAATACCATAATACCCACCACGGTGGCAAGTACATTCAAAAAGAAATTCTTCATACTAAAACGTTTTCTCAAATATTTGTTCAGTTACAAGTGCAAAGATATTAAAAAAAGTTGATAGTTGATTCATCCTTGCAGATTATTTACAAAAAATCATCAAAATGCTTCTTCTTTTGTCGGTTTTCTTGTATTGTTATAACAAAAGCCATGAATTATTTCACTCGTTTTTTCGCTCTTTCTTCTTTCGTCTCATGATTTTGTGCTACCTTTGCACATATAATTAATAAAAGCTCTACCCTATGGCAAAGAAGAACGAGATCATCGTCAGAGATGTAGCTATCAAGACAATATCAAAAGATGGTGTAGATTATATCAGCATTACAGATATTGCCAAGCAGAAAAACGTAACAGACCCCAATGGAGTGATAGCGAACTGGATGCGTAACCGCAATACCGTAGAATTTCTTGGTATATGGGAGAC